>JAFDVT010000643.1 GCA_018268875.1 Acidobacteriota bacterium | reverse complement strand
CTACCGCGATTGGACGAAGAGTGGCGCCGCTGGATGGCGTATCAGGTTCGCGCCACAACGAAGCGTTAGGCGTGAGGCGCCGAACGCCGGCTCTGATGGTCACGGTGCTCGTCGCGGGGCTCTGGCGTAGCCTGCTCTCCTAACCCCGGCACCCGCCCCATCCGCGACGGCGACGACGCCAGATTGTGCGGCGGAATCAGCGCCGGTACCACGCCGGCATACGTCTCGACTGTCGTCCACCGCTCACGCGCCCCCAGCTGCGCGTGCGACGCAACGTCGGCGACATCATTGACCACGGCGTTGGCGATGCCGCCGGCCTCGAGCCGCGAGACCACCGTGGTAACGGACACAGTGCCTAACGAGTCGGCAATGATTGCCTCGAGCGTCTCCCGGTTGGCGAGACGCTGCGCGTTCTCCCCATAACGCGGATCGTCAGCAACCGTCGCGTCCAGCAGGACGTGCTCACAAAACCGGCGGAACTCGCGGTCGCTCTGGATGGCGAAGAGCACACTCCCATCCGCGCAGGCGTAGGCGCCATACGGGACGATCATGTTGTGCCGGAGCCCTGCGCGCGATGGCGCCTTGCCGGTGCCGATGAGTGTATAGATGGGCGGCATCATCCACTCGGTCATGCACTCGAACATCGAGATGTCGATACGATCGCCAATTCCCGTGCGCTCGCGGCGATAGAGCGCGGCAGTTGCGCTGGAATATGCGTACATCCCTGCCCCGATATCCGCGACGCTGATGCCCACCTTTGCCGGCTCGTTAGGCGTCCCGGTCATCGACACCACCCCCGCCTCGGCCTGAATCAGCATGTCGTACGCCTTTTTGTCGCGATACGGTCCGTTTGGACCGTATCCCGAGATCCCGACCCAGATCAGTCGCGGCGCCGCCTCCGCAAGCGCGTCGTACCCCAACCCCATTCGCTCAATTGCGCCTGGTGCCAAGTTGTTCACGAAGACGTCAGCACCGAGCACCAACTCGCGCAGGCGCGCGAGATCGCTTTCGTTCTTTAGGTCGAGCACGACGCTCTTCTTGCCGCGATTGAGCCACGCGAAGTACGCCGACACGCCGTTCAAGGCGCCATCGTACGCTCGCGCGAAGTCACCACCATCCGGGCGTTCGATCTTGATGACCTCTGCACCGAGATCGGCAAACTGCCGAGTGCAGAAGGGGCCACTCACCGCCTGCTCAACCGCAACTACGCGTAGTCCCTCAAAGGGGAGCGGTTGATTCATTTCACTGACGTGGGAATTGGACGGTCAGGGACATGGCCGCGCTTGTACACGAGAATCGTGCGGCGAAACGTTATGACGACGGTGCCATCCTGCTTGAAGCCCGTCGACTTCACCTGCACAACACCCATCGTCGGACGTGACTTGGACTCGCGCATGCTCAACACTTCCGATTGCGCGTAAATCGTGTCTCCCTCGAAGACCGGGGCCGGAAGTGTGATTTCTTCCCACCCCAGATTCACCGCGTGCCGCGAGATATCGCTCACCGAAAGCCCAACGACGAGCGCCAGCGTGAACGTGGAATTCATCAACGGCTGGCCGAACTCGGTCTGCGCGGAGTAGTGTCGATCGAAGTGGATTGGGTTGCTGTTGTTCGTTAGAAGTGAGAACCAGGTGTTGTCGACGTTGGAGACGGTTCGTCCGACTGGGTGTTTCATGACCAGTCCGACGGAGAAGTCTTCGTAGCAGCGACCGGTTTCGTTGCTCATTGTTTTACCTCCAGGTCGCGCATCGTTAGGGCGCCAGCGGCCCGCAAGGTGGTATGAGCCATGCGCAAGTTCGCGGCGTCGATCATCATGCCGTCACTCCCAACGGCTCCGCGTCCATCGTTCACTGCATTTTCGTACTGCGCAACAACACGTCGCGCCCACTCGATTTCACTGGCCGACGGCGCAAAAGTCTGGTTGACGATCGCGAGCTGCGCCGGGTGAATACACTGCTTGCCATCGAAGCCCATGGCGCGCGCGGCACGCGCGGCCTTCACGAGTCCAGCTTCGTCACGGTAATTCGCGAACGGCCCGTCCATGCAGCGGAGACCGTTTGCCCGAGCAGCTGCAACGATGGTGTGCAGCACGGCGTGCCACCGGTGCCCCGGATACGCCGCATCGTGTTCGTCCTCGACGCCGATGCTCGCCAATGGCATGTGCATCGACGCCGCATAGTCGCCCATGCCAAAAATCAGCCCTTCGAGGCGCGTTGACGATGCGGCGATCTGTGGGGCGTTGAGGAATCCACTCGCCGACTCAATCTGCGCCTCGATGCCGATGCGCTTGCCGATGCCGCATCGCGCTTCGATTTGCGTGAGCAGAAGGTCGAGAAATTGGACGTCAGCTGCACTTCGCGCTTTGGGGAGCATGATGACATCGACAAAGGCGCCGGACGTCTCGACGACATCTACCACGTCGCGATACGTCCACATCGTGTCGAGCGCATTCACTCGCACGATTCGCGTTCGAACGCCGAAGTCGAGCGCCTTGAGCGCGTGAACGACGTTCTTGCGACTCGACTCTTTCTGGTCGCGTGCGACGGCGTCCTCGAGGTCGATGCAAACGGCATCCGCATCACTCCGTACCGCCTTCGCGATCATGTCAGGTCGCGACGCCGGAACGAAGAGCATGCTGCGTGCGAAGCGGGGTGACGAAAGAGTCATCGGTGTTAGAAAGAACGCGGGAGTTCCAGCACGTGCTCGCCCAGATACGAAAGAATGAGATTGGTCGAGATCGGGGCGACCTGATAAAGGCGAGTCTCGCGAAACTTGCGCTCGACGTCGTACTCGGCAGCGAAGCCGAAACCGCCGTGCGACTGCAGGCAGACGTTCGCTGATTCCCACGACGCGTCTGCTGCCAACAGTTTGGCCATGTTCGCCTCGGCGCCGCAGGCTTGCCCGGCGTCAAAGAGACGCGCCGCCTCGTATCGCATCAGGTCCGCCGCTCGCACGTTGGCGTACGCGCGGGCGATCGGGAACTGTACCCCTTGATTCATTCCGATGGGTCGATCGAAGACGATGCGCTCCGACGCATAACGACGCGCGCGATCGATGAACCAGAATCCGTCACCGATGCATTCAGCGGCGATGAGAATTCGCTCGGCGTTCATTCCGTCGAGGATGTAGCGAAAGCCCTTCCCCTCTTCGCCGATGAGCGATTCGGCTGGGATTTCGAAGTCCTCGAAGAACAGCTCGTTGGTCTCGTGGTTCACCATGTTGTCGATGGGGCGCACGCGCAGCCCACGCGCTTCGGCATCGCGCAAGTCGACGAGAAAGACCGAGAGACCCAGCGACTTTTTCACGACCTGCTCAAGTGGCGTCGTACGCGCGAGCAGGAGCATCAGGTCGGAGTGCTGCACGCGCGAAATCCAGACCTTCTGTCCATTCACCACATACCGGTCACCATGCCTAACGGCGGTGGTGCGCGTTTTCGTGGTATCGGTCCCCGTCACGGGTTCGGTGACCGCAAACGACTGCAATCGCAGCTCGCCCGCCGCGATGCGCGGCAGATAGTTCTGCTTTTGCTCGTTAGAGCCGTGCCGCAGCACCGTCCCCATCGTGTACATCTGGGCGTGACACGCCCCTGAATTCGCCCCCGAGCGATTGATCTCTTCGAGAATGATCGACGCTTCCGTCAGCGAAAGTCCGCCGCCGCCGAATTCATCGGGAATCAGCGCCGCGAGCCATCCAGCGGTGGTCAGCGCCTGGACAAACTCCTCCGGATACGCCGACTCTCGCTCGATCCGTTGCCAATAGGCGCTGTCGTAGGGGGCGCAGGCGGCACGGACCGCCTCGCGAATTTCGCCGTGGTCGCGACTCAGGGGGTTGATGTCATTCATGCAGAGACAAGCTCTCGCGATGCGCGCGCGCTGGCGAGTGGGGCGAACGCGAGCGCCATATCGTCGACCCGCTGTAATCCAAGCACCGTGTCGATAGCGCGTTGGGCGGTCGACTCATCGTAGCGAGGTGCGACGAGGCCCCGGAGCTTTTCGGCCAGCGCCTCGGTCGATACTGGGTTCTCTGGATTCCCGCGCGGGAATTGCGCCTCACGCACCTCGCGCGATCCGTCCTTCGCGACGAAGGTGATGCGGGTTCCCCACTCGGCTGGATACTGCGCGGTGATGTCGCTGGAGACGCGCACCTGAACCCGCGAGAGGAGCTGGGCCAGCGTTCCTGCGACCAATCCGTCAGCTGCAAACCTGTCGGCGGTGAACTGCGCGAGCCCGACTTCCCCTTCCAGTAACGCTGCCGCGACACAATACCGGAGCGAGAACTTCCCCTGATAGGGCGTCGTCGGATTGAGCGCCTTCACGATCTCGAATCCCTGTGCGTACGTCTCGACGTCGACACGAGCGAGCGAGTGGAGCGCTTCGTCGTCGTGCCAGTGGTGGGCACGACGATAATCGAGCGAGACGTCGATGGCCGTATGGGTGTGGCCACAACACGAATGCAGTTTGTAGCAGTTCTCCAGGACCTTCCACCGCGTGCCTAACGCATCGGTGATTCGCGTCTCGTCGTATCGCTCGGCAGTCGCGCGGAAAAAGCCACGATCTCCTTCGAGTATGCGGGTCGCACCGGTGAACCCCTCGCGCGCCAGGTCTGCTGCGAGGACGCCATTGGCTGCCGCTTTACCTGGGTGGAGCGCCTTGCTCATCGCGCCGTCGGCGTTGAACTCCCACAGTCCAGCGGCTTGTGTGCCGGCGCTCCCCAGCGCGTCGAGCATTTGCGCCGGCGTTAGGCGCATCAGCGATCCGGCCGCTGCCGCCGCGCCAAACGTCGCCGCCGTGCCTGTTGGGTGCCAATAGCGATAGTGCGCGGGGTTCACCGCCTCTCCAACGCGAAGCGCCACCTCGTACCCTAACGCGACTGCAAGGAGGAAATCGCGACCGGAGGAGTGCTCACGTTCCGCCACCGCCAGGGCAGCTGGAATCACCGGTGCCGCAGCGTGCAGCGTCGACCCTTTGTGCACATCATCAAGCTCGAGAATGTGCGACGCGATGCCGTTGGCCAACGCTGCCCCCACCGCCGACGAACGCTCTCCCGCAAACACGCTCGCTTGGGACGATTCTCCGAGCTGCCTAACGACTCGCCTCGCCATGACGGCCTCGCGCTCCTGCGCGCCGGCCATGGCCGAGCCGCACCAATCGAGGACGGCGCGTGTTGTGGCGTCGAGTACGGTCGGCGAGAGGTGCTCGTATCGAGCATTCGCGACAAAATCCGCGAGTACACGGCTCACAGCGGTCGTCGTCATCGGCACACTCTCACTGTTGATGCTGCTCCATCATCCTCGGCACCCTTGAACTGCGCGACGCCACCGAGAAGCGCGAGCCAGCCGTGCAATTCATCAAGCGGCAGGGGTGAGTGGGCAACGCGGTTCGGGGTAGCGCACGGACCCATACCGTAAGAGCGCGTCCCCTGCGTTTCGTCCTATGTATGGAAATAGGGAGGGTGCCGCGTTTTGCACCACTGCTCATCCCCAAAGTCGCCATCGGACCTCACGCCCCGCGGCTGGAGCGCGCAAAGGCGTACGCATCGGTAGAATGCTCCTGCGCACCTGAGCATTTTACGGGCGCCGGGCATCTGCCCGCACTTGTGCACGTTTACGCCGTCACCCCTCGCGCGCCGTGCTGATCTCCGATTTTGCGATTAAGCGCCCGATCGTCACCATCGTGTCGATGATCGCGCTCGTAGTCTTCGGACTCGCTTCGCTGTTCAGGCTCGGCACCGACGAGTTTCCGGAGATCAATCCGCCCGTCGTCTTCATCGGCATCGCGTATCCCGGCGCCTCACCCGACGTCGTCGAACGTGAGGTCATTACGCGGGTCGAGGACAAGATCTCGGCGCTGAGCGGCGTAGACAAAATCAATTCGACGTCAACCGACGGATTCGGTCAGATCGTCATTCAATTTGTCTTCTCGCGCGATGTCGATCAGGCGATGCAGGATGTGCGCGACGCGATGACCGCGGTGCGCCCGCAGCTTCCGCAGGAAATTCTCGAGCCCACACTCGGGCGCTTCGATCCGACGCAGCTCCCAATCGTGTCACTTGCGCTCACCTCGAAGACGCTGACGACGCCGCAGCTCACACAGCTCGCCGATCAGACCATTGGTGGTGAGCTGCGCTCCATCCCCGGCGTGGCGCAGGTCAACATGGTGGGCGGCGATTCGGCGCAGCTGAACATAAATGTGCGCCCGTCGGCCCTCGCCAGCTCCGGCGTTGGGATCGATCAGGTCGTGGCTGCAGTGCGCACGCAAAATCTTGCGGCTCCCGTCGGGCGAGTGAACGCGCCGCTGGAGCAGCGTGTAATTAGGCTTGAAGGGCGTCTCGACGATCCTGCGCAGTTCAACGACATCGTCGTTGCGTCACGCAACGGATCTCTCGTTAGGCTTGGTCAGGTTGCGGACGTGGAGGCTGGAGCTGCGGAGCCGAATTCAGCGGCATCGTTTAACGGCGTCCCCGCGATCGGCCTCGACGTCGTCAAATCGCGCGAGTACAGCACGACCGGCGTCGCAGACGTGGTCAGAGCGCGCATCGCCCAGATCCAACCCACGCTTCCGACCGGGGTGACGCTGGAGTTCGTACGCGATGGCGGTTCTCGCGTGCGCCGTTCCGTCACCAACGTGAAGGAGACGTTGTTCGAAGGAGCCCTTCTCACGGTTCTCGTCGTCTTTCTTTTCCTGAATTCGTGGCGCTCGACGGTCATAACGGGGTTAGCGCTGCCAGTCTCGGTGCTCACCGCTTTTGCGCCGCTCCTGCTGTTTGGGTTTTCGCTGAACATCATGTCGTTGATGGGACTCTCCCTGGCGATCGGAATATTGATCGACGATGCCATCGTTGTGCGCGAGAATATCGTTAGGCACGTGGAGATGGGTAAAGACCATGTGCGAGCGTCGCACGAGGGAACCGACGAAATCGGGCTCGCAGTCGCCGCCACGACATTTTCCATTGTGGCCGTCTTCGTCCCGGTCGGCTTTATGCCGGGTATCGCCGGCCAGTTTTTCAAGCCATTCGCGCTGACGATCGCGAGCGCCGTCCTTGTCTCGCTGTTCGTGTCGTTCTCGCTCGACCCCATGTTGTCCGCCTACTGGGCCGACCCACAGATCGAGGCGCACGAGCGTCGCAATCCCATCGCGCGCGCACTCGACCGCTTCAACAAGTGGTTCGACAAACAGGCCGAGCGCTACGAGCGCATCATTGCGTGGGCGCTGGACCATCGGTGGTGGATGATCGGCATTGCGGCGACGTCACTCGTCCTCGCGTTAGGCCTGCAGGTCACCTTCGGTGGTTTCGGCTTTGCCCCAATTGCCGACAACAGCGAGCTGAATGTCAGCATCGAGACGCCGCCGGGCTCCTCGCTCGATTTCACACGTCTCAAAGCCGAAGAGATCTCGCGGACGATTCGCGCGCACAAGGAAGTCGCTTACACGTACACGACGGTCGGGAGTGCAACGGGGTCAGGGGCGGTCGACGAGGCGACGATCTACGTGCGCCTGGTGCCGAAGAAGCAGCGCAAGATCTCGCAGATGCACTTTGGCCAGGTCATCCGTCAGGAGATTTCCCACGTCACCGGCGCTGTGGCCTACACGTACGATGCCGGGTCGCTGGCCGGAAACCAGAAGCAGCTGCAATTGCAGGTACAGGGCCCGGACGCACGCGCCCTCGCGGTGCTGGCCGCCCAAGTCGCCGACTCGGCCCGCGCCACGCCGGGTGCTGTGGACGTCGGCCTCTCGACGCGCGGGCAGACTCCGGAGCTTGGGATTCGCGTGAATCGCTCGCTTGCCTCGTCGTTAGGCGTGAGCGTCGGACAGCTTGCGCAGTCGCTACGCTTTGCATTTGCCGGCGTCGACGCCGGCACGTGGGTCGACCCGAGTGGTATCTCGCGATACGTGAAGGTGCGACTGGCGCCAGAGTCGCGCGCGCACGCCGCCGACCTCGCGCAGCTTCCCATCATGGTTTCTGGACCGCGGGCGGCTGCTGCCGCGGCGAGCGGCACGAGTGTTACCCCATACATCCCACTCTCGCAGGTCGCGACCATCACCACCGGAAGCGCGCCAGCGCGCATCGACCACTATCAGCGCAGGCGCGTAGTCACGGTCGGCGCCAACGTCGTGGGCGCATCGATGGGGAATGTCATGCAGGACTTGAATCGCCGAATCAACGCCATCCCGCTCGCGCCAGGCTACCGCATCGACGTCGGTGGACAGGCCGAGAGCCAGAACCAGATGTTCAGCTCCATGATCACCGCGTTAGGCATCGCCGTGATGCTGATGTATCTCATCCTCGTCGTGCAGTTCGGCTCCTTTCTGGAACCGCTGGTCATTCTCGTTTCACTCCCACTGTCGCTCATCGGCGTGGTCGTCGCCCTCCTCATCACGCGTGGCACGTTGAACATCATGTCGTTGATCGGTGTGATGATGCTAATGGGAATCGTGGCGAAGAACGCGATTCTCCTCATCGACTTCGCGAAGTGGGCGCACCGCGATGGCGGATTGAGCGTGCGTGATGCGCTCATTCAGGCTGGGCGTATTCGCCTAAGACCCATCATGATGACGACGCTGGCGCTCATCGCCGGCATGCTTCCGGTCGCGTTAGGCATCGGCGAAGGGGCAGACTTCCGTGCGCCGTTAGGGCGGGCGGTGATTGGTGGCGTGATCGCGTCCACGATCCTTACGCTCGTTGTGATTCCGACCGTGTATGAGATCATGGAGCACTGGCGGTCGACTTTGTTGGGGCGTTTGAAGCGCGCGACGGGGGCGGGGGCGCATGTGGCGCCGGCGCCGTTGCCGCAGGGACAGGGGGACTAACGAGCGGGAGCAGTTACCCGCTTGTTCGCGCGCGCATCGCGTGGGCGCAGGATGATAGAGGCGTCGGTATGCCCGTAGAGGGCTGACCCGAATCAGCGCCCGAGGAAGTTGAGGGAAAACCCGCCGCTCACGACGAATCGCGTGCCGTCGCCTGCGCTGTGGGTCAAGTCGGTGGCGCCGGCCGAGAGGACGAGCTGATGGCGCTTGAAGGGCGCGAGCGAGCCACCGACGTAAAGATCTTGTCCGGTCCAGTCTCCGACGATCGAGAGCGGCCCCGCGAGGCGGATTCCAATGGAGCCGAATGGGTTGATCTTCTTTTTCCCCGCGTTCTCGTCTGCCTCGCTGAGGAATCGCCCATTGCCGGCGCCGACTGTGAAGAGAATTGCGCTGAACGGAGCCGAATCATCCCGGTTCAGGACGAGCCACTTACTGACGGTGCCATACCGGCTGGGCCCCGTGTCCTGGAAGCCCCAGTGTATAGCGCTCTCATAACCCGCCGCGATCGCGAATCCGCGGCCGAGGTAACGGCTGATCTCGAAATCCACAGCTCCGCGCAGCAGAAACCGCTCTCGCACCGTGGTGAACGAAATGATGTCCACGTCGAGGCCGAGGAAGCGATACGGATCGCCCAACGCAAAACCGCCGGAGGCCACACCGTCCTGTCCGGTCGCGAAACGAGGGCGGTTGGTCCACGTCGCTCCTCCCCAGATGTCGCCAAGGACACCGCCAAAAGCGCTCGGAGATGAGGCGCCCATGGCGGGCGCGGAGCGCGGTGCGAGTAACGCGTCGCTGAGGCGGGGCACCGGGAGTTTGAACTTCTGCCGGAGCGAATCCGGGGCTTGCTGCCCGTGCGCCGGGTTGGCCATTAGCAGCACCACGACGATCACAGACGCAATACGGCCGGCCATGAGCGCGAACTGCCTCATGGCCGGCCGCAGGATATCAGCGCTCGCCACTCGTTGCGTAGAGGGGCTGCACCATCCGAGCGAGGGTGGACTGAATCGCAAGCAACTCGGCCGGCGGGTTGCTGAGGAACTCCGTCGAGCTCGCGTCTATCAGCTCGTTGAAAACCTTGATGGCATCGGGTAAACGAGCACCGTCGCGCGAGAGCCCATGCAACCGCGCCACCAGCCGCTTGGCTTCTTTCTTGGCGTGTTCATTTCCGTTTGACGTAAGCGCGGCGACGAGTTGCTCCTGCTGCGCCTGTTCGCCCGCGGTAAGCGCTGCCAACACCGTTTGCTGTGACGCGACTGGGATGTTGCCACCGCTCATCGAGGTGACCGATCCGCTCCGAAGGGCGGTCGTCACCTGCTGGCTGGCAGCGGTGAGATTGACGATCGCTGCGCCGTTAAGCGACGAGACGTTGTCGCTCCTGTCGTTCTTGTCCTTGTCGTCCTTCGGCGGCTTGGGATTGGAGCGATCGTGGTGCTTTGGCTTGTCTTTGTCCTTGTCCTTGTCGCGGCTTTGTGCGGCGGCGGGAGTGGAAACAACGGCGAGTATCGAAAGTACCGTTGTCAGGACAGCGATGGCTCGGAAGCTCGGGAGGACTTTTCGCATAAGCCTTTGTGTTGCTAGTCAGGCTCCGCCGGCGAGCGGAACAGGTACGAGCGAGTGTACTGGAATCGGGCTGAGACTACAACGGAGAGCCAAGAGTATTATCGACTAGTACGAGCTCCTCCTATAATGCGGCTTTCGGACGCGGTCGCAAGATCAGTCCGAGCACGAACAATCGGGCATCTGCGCGAAAGTCGACGGATTGGCCTAAATGCCGATAGGAAGATGCACCTTCGGTCGATGAGACGGAGGGCGCGTCCGTCGGCAGACGCCTCGCCAGAAGCTCGTCACGTCGGCGTCATCACGCCCGGTCCAGCACAGGCGCTTGAGGCAGGGCGCTCACGCGGATGCGACGTGCGAGATTTACGATTGGCCGCTCGAACACCGCGGCGAATGTCCACGCGACCACCACACACACGGTGAGAGCTACGAGGGAAAGGGCGAATTCGCCGGCTTCGCCGCGCACGAAGCGCCGGCCAAGATTGACGATCTTGCCTCCCACCGGCACGTGCACGAGGTAAAGCGAGTAGGAAACTGATCCCAACCAGAGCAGTGCAGCCCCAGCGCGCCCCCGCAGGGAGCCGATCCGTCGATGCTCGGCGAGAGCCACCGCGGTAACGATCCCGACCAGAGCCTCCGCATGCGCCCCGCGGTAAAGCATCGCGACCGCAGCCGCGACTATCGCAACACGGCTCGCCCATCTGCTGTCACGTTCGGTCGCGGCCGTAAAGGCAGCAAGCCCCATGACGAAGAGCGCGACCAAGTGCGAAATGCGACCGAGCGCCACGAGCGAGAGTGTGGCCAGCATGCAGAGCCGGGTAGCCCACTTCTTCTCCCGCAAGGAGAGCGGGAACAGCAGCGCCATGGCGACGTAGAAGGCGAATTCGTAGGCGAGCGTCCAGTAGACGACTTGTACCCATTCGTACCGTGTTAGGGGCACAAGGTAGAACAGGTGTACGAGCAGTTGCGGCACGCTGTAGTGAAGGTCTCCGCCGCGAAACGCCGGAAATTGTGACGCGAGCACGTTGAGCGCGATCACCATGGCGATGCTAGCTACGTAGGCCGGCTCGAGCCGAACCAGCCGGCGTGCGATGAAGTCGAGACTATCCCGCCAGCGATTTCCCTGAGGATAACCGTCAAGTGCAAGCGGTATGACGAACCCTGATATCACGAAGAACGCCTCGACTCCAAGCCAGCCATACGATCCGAGCCGCGACACGGTGTCGCGATAGCCGTTAGTCGCGTGGAACCACGCGACGCTAAGCGCCGCGAGTCCTCGGACCTGGTCAACCAGGGCAATCCGCTTGGAAGCGGTCATCGGCTTGTCTCTCGATGGCATGAACCTTCTCGAAGCGGCGCCGCAACTGGTTTAGAAGGGGAAGACCGCTCAACCGATGTAACCGCTACAGTCCGCGGGCCTGTTGGATCCGGGGTCGACCTGACATCCCGAAGGCATGCACATTCCCCTTATGACCTCTGAAGGCCACAATGCAAGCGGTGTTTCGCTTCACAACGTGTGATGCAGCACGCGAATCCGCGGCGCCTGCTGCAAGCGTTGGCGAACCTCCGAGACGTTACGAAGAAACAGCCCATTGCCGTGCGGTACCTCGGGCTGCTCCGTCAGCTGCCTCGTGAACGGATTGTAGTGCCATTCCTCGAATCCGTGCTCGGCAAGTTGCTCTGTCACCTCAGCCCCCCGTCCTTCGGACTGGACGCACAGCAACCTGGGGCTGGCCAGCACGCGCTCGGCACCGCGAAACACTGCGTCCTCGTATCCTTCAACGTCCACCTTCAGCATTACGGGTGCTGAGTTGGCGAAGAGCACGTCCATGGTCGTCAGGGGCAGCATCTGGAAGGTGCCTTCGGTCGCTGTTACGTCGATCTTGTTCATCGTGTCCAGCCCAACTGTGAAGCGGACTGTGCCTTCGGTGTCGCCGACGGCCGTCTGCGCTACGCGCACCATCGAGCCAATACCGTTCAGCGCCACATTTGCCTGTAGGAAGCTCACGGTAACAGGGTCGGGCTCCACCGCCACCGATCGCGCCCCGCAGACCGTACTGGCCAGCACCGTGTAACTGCCCACGTTGGCGCCGATGTCTCCGAACAGATCGCCCTGCCGCAAGAAGTGGAGCAAGAATGCCATATCTGCGCACTCATGCAGACCGCAATAAATGTTGCCGGTCGCACCAGTCATTCCCCGGCGGACCAGCAGTTTGGCGCCGTGCACCCAATGAAAGACGCTGGGATTCACCAGACGGCTTTTCAGCTGCCAGGCAACGAAACGCCTCAGGGCTGCCGTAGGCCGGTCCTGTGTGAGTGGGTGTTGGCGGAAGTAGTCGAACTGGCGTCGAATGCGGTGGATCAAGGCAGTATCGGACTCTACCGGGCGCCCCGCGTCCGCTCTGGCGCTCTAGGGCGCGTTCCGGGAAACGTCGCAGCCGCGCGGATCGCGCAGCGGGCGGAGACGGTGGCGGGGGACTGCGAGGCTCTTAGAGCTGTGGCCGCGATTTCGGGCTAGCGGGTGGCAGGGCGTGCGGCTTGGGGCACCGGCCGCCGGCAAGCAGAGGTCAGGCGGATTCGCGGGATACCATCTAGGAATCCACTCCTGGGCGCTCGGCCACCACGATCATGCTCTTCGCGAAGGCCGGGATCCGCCCAACACGACGGATCTCCCTCACCCGAAGGCCGGACTCCTCAATCAGCGTCGTGATGGTCGCTCGCGACCAAAACTTGATGTGTCCGTGATCCCACAACGCGGTGAAGTGAGCGTCAAGTTTGCCCGTCAGCGCCAGCGCGAGATTCTTCAGATAACCGTGATAGGGCGTCGATATCAAGGCGATCCCCCCCGGCTCCAGCAGCGACGCCACGCAGCGCGCGAACTCGCGTGGTGCGTACACATGCTCTACCACCTCGAGGCTGACCACGAGCGGGAAACAGCCAAACCGCTCATGCAGTGGTTCGTAGCACGAGCCAACTTCTAGGTTCAGTGAGGGGAAAGCCTCGTTGGCGGTCGCGATACCCGTCACCGAAGGGTCGACACCGTACACATCATAGCCTTTCCGCGACAGCCAGTTTGCCACCGACCCGTTACCGCAACCCAAGTCGAAGACCCGACCGCGCGCAGGATCTTTGAGGAATGCGTTTATTGCCGGCAGCAGGTAATCGTGCTGGCAGCCACACTCAGGCCGAGTGTAGCCGTATCCGGAGATGTCCAGACCACTCACAGGAGCGTAGGGACGGAGTCAGAAAAATGATGGATTTCGGACGAACGCCACGAGGCGCAAGGCCGTAAACGCTTTAGAGTTCGGTCGGCTCCCCAATCTCGACGATCTGGATAGTCCCTCCACTACTGGTGTGGGTTTGGCTGGCCTCCCACATAGCGTAGGGAACCTTACGCTCGCATTATTCTTCGATGAATGACTTCGAGGAATGCATATGCGCCGCGCTGCGCGGAGAGGTGCGTCCGTGGAGTCTCGGGCCCGACGCCGTCGGTAGATTGGTCGACTTCGCCTTGTTACACGGAGTACTACCGCTTCTCGGGTTCGCGCTGCGGCAGCAGGGGTTCGAAGCGTGGCCGAATGCAGTCCGGGACGCCTGCATGTCCGCTGCTCGCAGAGAGGCTGTAATCGAGCTGGCGCGGCGCGCTGAGGTGATGAGAGTCCTCGGCGTGCTAGGCACAGCCGGTGTCACCCCCATTATCCTCAAGGGTAGCGCGCTCGCATATCAGTTTTACCCCAGCCCGGTGCTGCGAACGCGCAGCGACACCGACCTTCTTGTCGCCCCCCGCCAACGGCGCGCCGCCAACGCGGCGCTTGACCTCGCTGGATACCGATGCCTCGATGGCGTAGACGACGATTATATCCAGCACGAGTCAGCGTGGGAAAGCACCAACTCGACAGGCCTTACGCACCTGATTGATCTGCACTGGAGCACGAACAACGCACTGATACTCGCCCGGCTGCTGGAGTATGATGAGCTGGCGGCGCGCGCAGTCCCCGTTCCCGCGCTTGGCCCGTACGCGCGCGCGGCGGCACCTGCCGACGCGCTATTTTTTGCCTGTATCCACCGAGCTGGTCACGCGTATGCGCCGCTCTATCTGGACGGCGCCGAGCACGACGCAAGGGACCGGCTCATCTGGCTGTACGACGTACACCTGCTCGTCTCTGCCATGTCTACTGACGCGCTCGAAGAATTCAGCGGTCGAGCCGCGGAAAGGCGCGCGAAGTCAATCTGCCTTCACGCCTTACGCGAAGCGAGCAAACGCTTCGGCACTATCATCCCGCAACAAATCGTATCTGCACTCGAGCCTGACGGATCGCCGGAGCCCTCCGCGCGGTACCTGAACGGCAACCGTCTCCGCCTCCTTGCCGACAACCTCGCGGCGATGGATAGCTGGGCTGACCGTCTACGCTGGGCTCTTCAACTCGCAATGCCGCCGGCGGCACACATGCGGCGCAAATACGCTGGCGCGTCCCTTCGCTGGTTACCGCTCTTATACCTGCGGCGCGCGTTCAATGGCTTGGCCCGATTGACGACTTCAAGCGAATGGGGCCGATGATTCAGAAAATATCGGTCCTGGCACCGTCATCTGGGATCAGGCAGCCGCCGTCCTAACGCGCACCGACGGAACGTCACCGCGATTTGGCGCGCTCACAGGACTGTGGGTCGCCCCGTAGTAAGAAGGGACCGGAAGTACTACACCTTGGTGCCGGGATTGCCCGTACCACGCTCATTTGAGCTTTTAGTGCCTCCCCTCGTAAGCGTCAAGAAATCGCCAAGAACCTTAACCGTTGGGCGATGATATTCTTTCATCTCACGCTGGTCCGTCGATTCTGGTTTGGACTTCGCCATGTTGAAATTAGCCCCCGAGTGGTTGGAAATGTCTGCCCTGAATTGACTGCAGCCAGAGTTCTAGCCCAACAACGTCCGCGATAAGCCAGCTATTCTCGCAACCGTCCTCGTGAACTCGGCTCCTGACCGAAGCTAGCCAATCGCGAGTACGTTTTTCGTCCAAGAAGCCGTGGCGGACCGAAAGCTCCGCCCCACCCCATTCATCATCTAGGTACTGGCCGACTCCCTCGTTGAACTCGTAGGTCACGTCCCCCTTCGACGAGCGTTCTTCGATTGCCGTGGGGAGTACACCTTGCATGGCGCGTCTCAGCAGCGCCTTGGGAACGCCATGGTGGGAAACGATTTCTCCCGGGATGGACATTACAAGCGCTATTAGTCTTCGGTCGTAGAAGGGATAACACGTTTCAATATCGTGAGAGGCATCATACTTATTGGTCCACTCCAACGCGGCCGCGTAATACATCGCACGTGCCATCGCATAGAGACCCCTTTGGTGCGCGCTTCCTGCATAGGCGAATTCCTGAATGGCTTCTGCTTGGCGCGCACGACGCCATGACTCCGATGTAAACCACGAGCGGTCGCGCCGGAGTTGCGCACGTAACCTTCTCAGCAACCTCCAGAAACTGAGAGGCAAGGCACCTCTCAAAGTCTCATGCAGTGCCTGTTCCAAAAGGTCAAACTTGCTTCCTAACTCATACTCTTCGAGCGTACCGACGTGCTGCCAAAGTGTTCTAAATCGGGCGCGTCGAACAAGGTCCACCAGATAACTGCGGTTTGAGAGCAATTGGTCGCCGAAGAATCCCGATAGAACAACGCGAGCACCTACGCTTCTCGCGGAGCAAGCTAACGGATGGCCGAAATCAGTAAAACCTCGAAGATATGGGGCCTCAATACATCTTAAGCCTTCTAAAGCCGGCCCAGATATAAGACCGGAGCCGCTGGGTGACACGCGGTCCACGCTGATCTCGTACATCCCTTCGATGGAACGCACGTATTCATCCTCATCCCCAAGTACCGTCTCCTCAACCCGCAAGTGCGCACCGCGGACATCGGGGCAAGGCAGCCTTCTTCGTCGGCGAATGGTCTCCGCGCTGCAAAGGATGGACGATGAATCCAGCCCGCCGCTGACCGAAACAACAACGGGAAACGCGCTGCGCAACCTCACCATTACCGCGCGTGTAAATGCTTCGCGGAAAGCTTCGACGTACTCATCGTAGTTTCCCAACTTCAAGAACTCTCCGGCCTCAAGCTCCCAATAGATTCGCTTCCGAATACCTTCGGGAGCAAATACTAGAATCTGCCCTGGGAGAACCGTCGATATCCCCTCATAGAAAGTCCATCCTTCACGCTCTTGGCCGAAGCACGCGAGACAGTAGGCCGAGACCATGTCGCGATTTGGCGCTCGTGAACACTCTGGATGCGCCAAAATTGATTTGCACTCTGACGCAAACAGGACGCTGTGACCGATCTGGGCGTAGTAGAGGGGGCGAACTCCAATACCATCGCGCGCAAGGATCAACTTCTGTTGCGTGAGATCATACAGAGCAATTGCGAAATCGCCTTCTAGTTTCGCCGCAAACTCTTCGCCATACCGGCGATAAGCCGCGGCAACGAATCCGGCATCCGAATCGCCTCCCGCTAGGTCCTGTTCGCCGAGTGCATTGAATAGTTCTTCGCGATTGTCGAGCCGCCCGTCGAACATGACGACCGAACCGTATCTAACGAGAGGTTGAATTTCACCGAGAGACTCGCGGGTTATCCAGCGATTCTGAAACTTGAAGGCGATGCTGTCATCTCTCCACAGGCCCTCGCCATCGGCGTTACGATGCCGTTGCTCCTCAGCAAGCCTGTCCAAGAGTTCTGGATCAACGCGCCTGCCGTCCATGTTCCAGATGCCGACGATGCCACTCATGCCCCACTTGGACTAAAGCCAATGACTTGATATTCAAGCAGCATACCAAAGGACTCCATCAGATCAGCTTGCACTGCGTGCAGACTTACGCCGCATTTTATCAAGCACATCGCGTGGTCGGCTCGGCTCGGGCGGATGTCCCTCTGTGAGTTCCACATGCAGCGGTCGACATGTAGAAAGCCTATACCGAGTTTCATCTACGGAGGAAAAAACCCACTCTCGTACGACAACCTTCGAAACAGAACGTCGCGCAAGCGTTTTACGTGTTGATCTACGGTTTCCCAGCGAACAACCGCGAATCTTACGGCGTACCACGTAACGCTGAGACGCATTCTCTCACGTGGTTTTTGCATGACGAGACGTCCTCGAATAGCCGCTCATGAATGGTGCGAATTGTGGCTAGCCGGCGTGGATAGTGAAGCTTTCGAACCCCGGAACTGCCGACGAGCCCCGCATAGGCGACAAAGTGTCGTTTCAACCGCGCTGGATTAACTATCCGACAGTTGAATGTGTGACGCACCATCTCGACGAATGAATCGCGGGGGGAAAGCGGCTCGATTCTAACATCTTCTTCAGCCGCGCTCGATGGCGCGGCGATGCTATAGATGGCGACTAACGGCACGGGTGAATTGCACACCTGGTCGCCGCTCAACGGGATGATCAGCTTTTTGGTGTCCGGATTCATACGAAATCCGACCGATTCCTCCCGGAGGAACTTCCGGGCAATCTTCGGGAACGCCTTAATGCGGGGCGGGCCCGGATAGGCAAGAAGACCACCTGCCGTGTTGCGCAGAATGAGCAGGTCATCGGTGAGCAAGCGATGGCCGGATGCGAGCAGCGATGCTGCCATGGTCGACTTTCCGAAGCCGCTTTCTCCGAGGAACGCGACTGCTTCGCCGTCAATCACGACAACGGTGGCATGAAGCGGCTCAAAACCTTGCTTCACCAGCGCAAAGGAAAGTGCCTGCCCCAGGGTGTAAACCTGGAAGGACTCTGAGGACGCGCTGCGGTGAGCGTGACATTCGATGAACTTGCCATCCCCACTTACGAGGAACTCGCCTACACCGGGCCAAGAGGCATAGCTCGAGCCGTCCGAGAGCGCAGCGAAACGATACCAAGAGCCCGTCTCGGCGCTAAGCTCCAGTCCCTGAATGGCCCTTTGGAAGCGTTCTGGCGGAGCCAATCGAACTTCGATTGCGAACGAATCGTCTCCGACCCGGGACGGAAGGGCCAAAGGAAAGTCGCACCTAACGGAGATACCATAAACTCCGTATTGGTACCGTCCAAGTGAGTGCATGCCGAGCGAAAGTATTGACTGAGTAGTCCTTCAGCGCCCCAAACAGGGTGTGCTCCGGCGAAATCCTTAGACTCTGCCGATGCTGTGAATTCGTGGTCTCTAGCGGCGATATTGCTCGTGATGAACTTCTACGAGTTCATCCGCTCATCCGAATCGGCCAATGGGCTCGATGCTGCGAGGCGTTTCACTGGGCGCTACCCCTCCGCAGCCCACTTAGATCTGCACTTTGAAGTTCCCCGACCCCCCCGACGACTCGCCATAGTTCGATGGCAATTCCTCTTCTCAGCCTAGCCGGAAATGGTCTGCCAGCGGTAACGCCGCGAAGATTGATCCACCTACTCATCAAGCACCACCACTAGCCTCTGCTTCGCAAGGGCGGCCACAAACTCGCGAAGATCACGCGCGAGTACGTCCCTGCTAACGTCGTACTGCTCCACGAGCTCGTCGCAGGCTGACTCCAGTGTTGCCCCACTGCACAGAAGGCGCCACATGTCGAGCCCGACCGCATCCAAGGCGAAGTACGTGCCACTCTCCAAGTTCAGAAGCACCGCCTCGTCATTGAGTTCAGTTGAGAGTACAGTCTCGGGTATCGTCACCTTCATCGAGAGTATGGTTGTGGGGACACTCACGTTTTTGCGCGACCACTCAATCCGAAAAGCCGCCCATTACCCGCGGCGGTCTCGCAATATTCCTTCGCAAGCTGATCCAACATGGCTACGAGTCATCCCGAACTCACGCATCCCGACCAACACTGAGCCGCACCTGCGATAAATGCTCGCGGATTTTCACCGCGATCAGCAGCTCGTAGAAGCCATGGAGCAGACAGTACGCCAAGCCTGGATACCCGTCGAGTAACCCGAATCGGACGAAGTAGAGGTACACGAACTTCACCGCCCAGCGCATGGGCAGGCGAGCCTGAATTCGCTTCATGGCGCGCCGCCTCCGCACCACGTCGCTAGCGAGACACTCACTGAGCCGCAGTGGCTGCCGGCGCAGCTCGATCGCGTAACGAGCCTCCTCCGATGAATAGCGATTGTGCTTGTCGACCCAATCGGCAACGCCCTTGGAGAAGTTGTAGTGATCGTAGGGTGCGACGATATGCCCGACACCCCGCTCCGCCCGGTCTTCTTTCTGGCCGTGGCCCGCTTTTGCGAAGTTGAGCTCACCGCGCTTGACGAGGCGAACTTGCGGAAATGGGTACAGCGAACTGCGCCGGATCCAGCGACCCAAGAAGATGACGCGGTTGGGCACGAAATAGGCGCTCAATTCGTCCCGCGAGATGACCTCCTCGCACGCCACGCGTAGCGCATCGTTAAACCGTTCGTCGGCGTCGAGATGAAAGACCCAATCGTGGCGAAAGTCGATATTCTCGAGAGCGAAGTTGCGCTGGGAGCCGAAGTCGTCGAACTCCCGTTGAACGATTCGTGCACCGTGCGCCGCGGCAATCTGCGCAGTGTCGTCGGTGCTGAAGGAATCGAGCACGACCACGTCATCGCACCACGCCACGGTCGCGAGACACGCCGCCAAGTTGGTTGCTTCGTTCTTTGTCAGGACTAGGACTGAGAACAATTAAGACCACGGCCCATGGGTTCACGCAGCGACATCCGACCACCAGCGCCGCAGCAAGGTTAGAGAATAGAATTCGATCAGGGTCGTCCGGCGGATTCGGCCATCTACCGACTGTGGTGCGTCGCCTCATTCTCAATGACGATCGTACAGTGCGAAGCAGCGCAGTTGCTCAAGACGCTCGTGCACGTTGACCTGCTCGTTGTAGGCCGACATCACCACGGTCCGCCGGCGGCTCGGCGCTGGCACGCGTATCGCTAGCTAGGCTTGGACGACGGTGCGGTACGAAACCACCCGCGCCGGGTTTCCCGCGACGATCGATTCCGCAACAACGTCCCGAACTGCGACAGCCCGTGCGCCTACAATGGCACGTTCGCCCACCGTCACGTCGGGCCCGACGAAGGCATCGGCGCAGATCCATACTTCGTCCCCGATTGTGATGCGCGACTTGACGAGCGGCATCGTAGCGCGTCGGAAATCATGGGTGCCGGCGCACAGGTGCGCCCCCTGCGAGATCGTGACCCGCCTACCGATGGTGATCGGGCCGAGAGCGTAAAGGGTCGCGCGATCACCCACCGCAGTGTAATCCCCAATCGATATGTTGAACGGCACGTCGATTCGCACGGAAGGATGGAGGCGTACCTCGCGGCCAATGTACGCGCCGAAGAATCGCAACACCGCGGAGCGCCAGCTCCACAGAGGGCGTGGGGTCCAGGCGAATAGGGGCCCACGGAGCAGCTCCCAGATCGCACGAGTAAGCAGCTCCTGACTGCTCCATTTGCGTGCGCGGCGGTTAGCATCGATATCTAGCGAGGCGTTCACGTCAGTCCAGCCGCACCGTGGCGGGCCGAGTGGCGCCGCGGGTCAGCCATTCGTACACGGCGGCCATCTGCGCACCGATCGCGTCCCAACCGAAGTCACGCGCCATCCATTGCCGGCCGCGCAACCCCATTGCGCGCCGCTCGGACGGTGAAAGGTCGGTGGCCTCGCGTAGCGCACCGAGCAGCGGCTCGGCACCCTGCTCAATCCACCAGCCGCAACGCTCGGTCGAAAGCCCCGCCCACGGCGCGCCAGTGGTCACGACAGCGGGGACGCCCGTGGCGAGCGCCTCGGCCACAGCAATACCAAAGTTCTCGTTGAGCGTGGGCAGGGCGAACAGATCCGCGCCGCGCAGCATGGAATCCTTGGCGGCACCGTAGATCGGGCCTGCGAAGGTGACGCGGGGGATGGCGTTTGCGGCAACCTGTGCTTCGAGTTGGGCGCGGTGGCCGCCTTCGTCGTCGCCCGCGATGACGAGGTCCCATTCGGGGCGCTCGGTCGCCAACGCGTTCCATGCAACTAGGAGCACCGGCAGGCCCTTCTTCGGGTGCAGCCGCGAGAGGAAGAGAAGGCGGCGACGTGGACGCGATGAGTCATGCGACGCCATCTCCTCAGGCAGGTCAACGCCGTTGGGAATCACGGTGATCGGCGCAACGATCCCGAAGGCGCGAATCTCGTCGGCCTCCTGCGCGCTGGTTGCGTGCCACGCAGCGGCATGGGCGTAGGCGCCACGTTGAAGGAGGCGCCAGAAAAGCCGCTTGCGTCGGGCCGAAAAACGCAGCGCGGCCTCCGCGACCATGCCGCGCGGCGAGATCACAAGGGGTTTGCCGGCACGCCTCGCCGCATGCCCGGCATGGACGTTAGGCATAAGCCACATGCCATGGGAGTGCACCACGCTGGCGTGCCGCGCCGCCGAGAAGGTGGCGCGTCCCAGGCCCGGCGCGAGCCGCAGCGCGCCGAGTACAGGTACCCTTGCCGCGGCCTGGGGGTAGGTGCTCACTCCGGGACCGTCGCTGCAGCCCTCGCTGCGGACCGTCAGGATCGGCGCCGACCAGCCAACTCGGCCGAGTGCGGCACACAAGCTCGGCACCGAGTAAGTGGGGCCGCCGTCGCGCGGATCCAAGCCGGCGATCACGTGAACCACCTCCATCGCTCAGCCCAGCACAACTAGTTGTATAGCTCGCAAGAGACTCTGCACGCGATGGTTGCCTACGGGCCCTTTCGGACGGGAAGTGTGCTGAGATGCGGCCGCGCTGCGTTCGCGGCAAGCGGCCGTTTCCCACGTCTACGTCTAAGTCAGCTTGCAAGGCTCAGTCCCAAGCCCGGTCTCGCGTAAACCGAGACTCGCGTCGTACGAACAGAAGATCTGTCTGATGCGCGCGGCAATCGCGGCGACGTGGCGAGAGCGAACCGATATCGTGAAGCTCAAAACGGTGGCGGTCGAAGAACGCGATGAGCCGAGCGATCGAGGTCTCATAGTCGTGCGCGTAGAATGAGGCCTCAGTCGGGAACACGTCGAGGTCCGCGAGCGCGGCTCCGGCTCCTTCGAGCGCGCGCAGCTCGTAGCCCTGAAGATCGGGCTTCACGAAGGTCGCACCTAAGGGTGCAGGTGGGCTCTCCAGAATATCGCGTAACGCCAGCACGGCGACGTCGATGGTCCCGTCGTCACTCGCACCGCGGTCTTCCACAACGCGGGCAGCGGTGAACGTGCTCAATCCAATCGCCGCGAGGCTGAGTTTGCCGCGCTCGCGTCCCAGAGCGGCCTTGTGTACCGTGCAGCCTCGGGCAGCCCGCTATGGCCTGGAACATCGGGCGACACCCGGGTTGAGGCTCAACGATGTGAATGTGAGAGTTTGGCCAAACGCGGCGCGGCGCGCGGGTGAAGTCGCCACATTGGCGCCACCGTCGACTATCCGCGACGGCCTGAATCCGCAGTTCGCCAAGTTTCCCGTCAGATCGTCTATGGCCTGAAAGCGATGGCCGTCACCGCGACGCACGATGCGCCACGGAGTGAGCTCGAGGAGGCGCTTAACAGTGTCTCTGACGATCTTCACGACGCGAGCTGTCGGAACGCACCAGTCGCCAGCCAATGGGCCCGAATGCAGCGATCGGCAAAGTCGGCCGCGCCGAACTTCCCAAGCGACTCCAGCGCTGCAGTTCCCTGCCGCGCAGCCTCACCCGGCTTCGACAGGTAAAAGAGGAGGGCGTCGACAAGCGCATCCACCGACTTCTCCGGGCACACCCAGCCATCTAGCCCATGATCAATCATCTCTGGAAGGCCGCCACTGGGGAACACGACCGCCGGAATACCTGCCTCCTTGGCTTCCAGGACGACGAGACCAAGGGCTTCTTCAATCAAGCTGGGAGCAACAAGCAGATCACATCCTGACAGTAGACCCGCAACGTCTTCAATAAAGCCCGGGAAGGAAATACGCTCAGCTTCTGATTTGTGCGCGTAAACATCGTCTCTCAGCCTTCTAGCCCAGTCGTCGCCACGCCAGTCGGAAATCCGGCCGGCAATAGTTAGACGGACCCGGGGAAACGTGGGAGCCACTCGTCTAAAGGCCTCAACGAGAAGGTGAGGTCCCTTCACTTCGGTGATCTGGCCAACGAATACGATATGGAATTCCCGGTCGCTCGCCGCACGGCGCGGGTATTCGTGTGCGACGGACGCTTTCCGCCGCGGCGGCCGCGGATAGAGAATCTCGACCCTTTCCCGCGGTGCGCCGGAACTAACGAGCTCCTCCGCAATAAATCGGCTGACCGCTAGGAACCGCGCAGACCTTCGAACAATTACCCGCCAAAGCAGCCGCCACATCATGCGATGGGCAACTGGCTTGTCGCCGCATCGATAGATCACGGGTTGGCGAACCAGAAGAAGCGCCGGCAGGAAACTCAACACGTAGAGATTGTTGAACGCATGTAGATGCGTCGGTCGGAATCTCCACGCGTGCCGCAGAAACTGAATATTGCCGACTAAGAATGCGATTGGGTTTCGCAGCAGAATCCACAGGCGCCAGCCCGGCAGCCATCCATCGATGTACTGGACCCTGGCGAGCGTCAGTCCACGGGACTCGAGCGCTTGCCAGATTTCCCTGTTCCACTCTTCATGTCGGACGAGACATAGGACCTCGATACCTTTCTCCCGCAGTGCCGACAGAACTTCGATGTTCTCCCGTTCGGCGCCGAAGATCACCCTCGCGCCGAACAACGATAGCACTCGCAGCTCACTACTTCCGGATGTCATGTCCGTCTACTGATCAAACGCTACGACGCGGCAGTCGCCAATGACGAGCGCGCAGAATGAAGCTTTGGGACCTAGAATGATGGTACGTCTCGACGCGCACGGCTGCCCGACGTCTGCCCACCCAACGATTCCAGTAGCGAGCGTAGCCTCTCCGCAACGTCTGGCACCGTGGGTGACGAGTTCGCAACGTCAACAATTCCCCGGCGTGCCGTGTCGGCGGCATCGCGTGAAAGAAGGCGCAGGCATGCGTCAACGAATGACGAAGGGTCATCGGCAACAGCGAAGTGTCCCTCGCGCCATTCGTAGCCTCGGTGACCGACCGTCGTCGTGACGACCGGAATATGCCAGCCGATAGCGGTCGCGAGCTTCGTGCTGCAGCCTCTTGCTCGACAGAATAGCGGGTGGATGAACGCGTTCCAACTCGACGCTTCGTCGGCGAGTTCGCGGTCGCCAAGGGGTCCCAGATAATCAACCGCGGGGTACTTGGCTGCAATCCATCGTCCCATTTGCGTCGGGCCACCAACCAGTCGCACGCGCAACTGAGCTCCATGGCGCTGAGCAAGAGAATCGAGAACCATGATCAGGCCCTCTAAGTTCGGCGCATGGTCGAGTGTTCCGACAAGACCGACTCGGTCGCCCGTCGGGCGCCAGTCCAGCGGCTTGCCTGCGATTACGCGGGGAAGCCACGCGGTCCTTTTCGCTCCTATCCATTGCTCCAGGTCCCTGTCAAACGGAGACAGCGTACAGACGACGTCGATGTCCGCACGGCTCCTTGCTTCGGTCAAAAGTGAATCGCCGATCACAATCGACGGGTTTGGTCGCAATCGCACTTGCATTGGCAAGGTCTCGGCCGTGCGTGCAGCGTGAAGCATGTCAGTGCTCTCTAGTCCATGAGAGAGCAGAACTGTCCTGCAGTCCGGCGGAAGTACCCGCCGGAGTCTTGAGGCCAGAGGCGCCAAGGAAACTTGGTTCAAGAACAGGAAATCCGGCGGCTGCTCAGCGGCGGCCAACGCAATCTGCTCAACCAGACTGGGCTCGGCGGAGCGAAAGTACGGCGAAGAGAAGACGCGACGCAGTGCGCGCGTCGAAATCCTGTTGTCGCTCTCAAAGGTGCAAAAGTCCAGCGAAATACCGGCGGCTGAGATGACGTCGACATATTCTCGAGTGCATACCTGAACGCCTCCCAGCGGCGGTCGAAGGTACCGGGAGTACGTCACGAAGAGTCCGCGACGCATGGGCTACCGTTATGAGGACTGTGGTAGGCGCGACATCGTATTGCGGTGAATCGCAGGATAGGCGTCCATCACTTAAACGTCGGAGAACAATAGCTCAGCACGCTTCGGCAGACCCGACGAAAGATTGCCGCCGTGACGTCCGCATTGAGTTCGCCGTTACGCCGTCGCGTTGAATGCATGAGCGAAACAATTCCGACACGTCTGCCCGAGCCCCTGCGGGAAACTTGGTGGTCATTGTCAATGCCTGGCGTCGCAGTTGTTGCCGAGGCGGCCGTACGAATCTTTCCATGAACTGTCCAGGCGTGATAGGACACATGCGCGATATCACAGACTTGGTGACCGCGCGACCCCCGTGGAGGAACCACCTGCCATATCAAGAATGGAGCTTGCTACTCGCTCGCCCTTAATTCGACGGCCAGCATCGCGGTAGGCGTTACGCACGCGTTGGGCCACCTTCCATCCGACCAACGACCGCACCAGATCGAACGCAGGTGAGCCCGTGGGAGAGAGGGTACTTCCTCCCCACTCGCGAACGCGCCGCTCGGCTAGCGCAAGCAGATCCTTGTGATCCGGATAATGAGAATAAATGAAGTCCTGCATGAGGTTCGCACACGCTTGGCGGGCGAGCACGTCATCGTGACACCCGAGCAGCCGGGATGTACCGTTCATAAGGGCCGTGAACGCCGAGACAACGCCACCTCGGTCCTTCCGCCCTGACAAGCTTCCTTCAATTCCTGAGCGGTACATCAAACAGGCGCCTTGCGCAAAGCGCACCTCCGTAGCCTGTACGAAGCATCGCGTGAAAAAGTCGAGGTCGTCCAGCACGGACAGGGATTCATCCCAGCCCCCCGACCTCTCGACGATGGCGCGCGGAAGAAGGAAGATCCCCGGCTGCATCATCGGCCGCGCGTTCGTCCATGCTTCGATCAGCCACTCGGCGGGGCGCATGTCGCGCCAAACGCTTTCTGGGTTGAGGCGAAAAGACGAGGCATCTTCGCCATAGAATCGCCCCCATTCGCCTGAAGCAAGCGCGCTGCGGCTACCTGCGAGACGAGCGAGCTGAAGTTCAATCGCTCTTGCCGACAATACGTCGTCCGCATCCATGAACTTCACGTATGCGCCCCTTGAAATCGTAAACGCGTGATTTCTCGCTGCGGCTGCACTTCCGAATGAGCCATTGACAACCTGAACCGTATCGTTCCGCATGCTGTCGAGCACGTCGGCGCTGCCGTCAGTGGAGCGGTCATTCACCACGATCAACTCGATGGGTCGCCACGTCTGCGCCAATATCGAGCGAATTGCCTCCCCCACGTACCTTGCGGCGTTGTGACACGGCATCAGGATGCTGACCAGAGGATTCACGTCATCCCTCGGCGAAGATGCGGCTTGAGCAACCTGATGCTCCCCTCCCGCACCCGGTACGCCCCCCGAGATCCAATGACACGAGTCACGAGCCCAAACGGGCCCTTCACGCGCTCGCGACACGATGGATCGATTTGCTCGGCGACGGCGAGCGCTTCATCCACCGCCTGCCATTCACGATGCGCGGCAAGAATAGTCGCCGTCGCCATCAGTCGGTCGGCGATTTCGCTAAAGTAGCTCTCACCGCATAGAGCGTAAACGCGCTTCATGACGGCAACGTGCGCTCTTTCACATCGAACCGCGTTGGATTGGGACATCGATCCGCCGATACGGTGGTTGATAACCGTGACGGCAGAATCCGCCCGAAAGTTCAATCCAGCTGCGGCCAGCTTGCAGTGGAACGCCACGTCCTCGTTGAAGAGGATGGCCGGATTCTCATCGAAACCTCCAACGTCCTCAAGGCGAGGGCGCCTGTAGATTCCCACCCCATTGATGATCTTGGAGGTGATCGCGTATCGCAGAGGATCGGCTTGAAGAGCCGCATCATCGAAGTCCGAACGGGAGAGCAGCTCGCCTGTCGTATTATCGCGGTATTCGTAGTTGAAGAGGACCACATCCGGAGCGTCGCCCCGCCCCATCCACTCGTGCGCGCGTTGCGTAAAGGTGGGCAGCAGCTCATCGTCCGCGTCGTGGAAGTGCACCCAATCGCAAGACGCGTGAGCAAGTGCGACGTTCTTGGAAGCGGAGCATCCACGATTCTGTTCGTTGCGGATTACGCGGGCGCCGAGTGATTCGGCCACTCTCGCTGTGTCATCACTGCTGGCGTCATCAACCACCACGATGTCATCGAACGCTATTGCCTGAGATGCCGCCGACCGCAGCAATCGGGGGAGGAAGGAGGCCGCGTTGAACGCGGGTACGCAGAGAGCGAGCGTCGGTCGGGTCATCAGCGACGCTGCCTCGCGAAAACCTTGTCGAATCCTCGGCGCATCACGTATCTGCAAAGTGCCCGCAGCGGCTGCGCGTCGAGGAAGCCCAGGTCGTCGGACCCGCAATCTGAGAAGACACACGACTCAAGCCAAGATGTGTCCGACGCATTCGAGGCGCGCAGACTGCGGTAAAGCGAAAGCTTTTCGAGTGAGATGCGTGCCGGATCGAGCACCGTGGTGACGGTATCCGATGCCGCGCGACCGATCGAATCCAATTCCGCTTCTGACATTCCGTTCACTTCCCGAACCAGCTCGGCCAGCCGTCCCGCATCGCCTGCGGGGAAGATGAACCCGTTCACCCCGTGCTCCACCAGGTCCGCGGCTCCTGCGCCATCGGAGACGACCACCGCCTTGCCTAGGGCCATGGCCTCCGCCGCTCCAAGATTGAACGTGTCCCACAACGAGGGAACGAGCACCGCCTTGGCGGAAGTCATCTCGCGTAACACTCGCTCGGGAGGCGCAGAACCGACGGGTAGGATCGACCGGCGCCAAACACGGGGAAACTGGTTAGACAACCACGCATCCGTTGAGCCCCCGGTTGCACCGTGTCGCACATCGCGGCCCAACCACCTCAGTGGCGGCGGAGCTGAGCCTAGTCGCGCCCAAGCCTCGCACGCGACCTGCGGCCCTTTCCAATGCTGAATCCGTCCGACCGCGAGCCAGTTAGTGCGAGAAACAGCTCCCGTCGCGTGCACCGGTTTCTCGTCGCGTGGAAGGGCGAGCGGCGGCGGAAGGTAATGAACCCTACCAGCACCCGCCGACTTCCAGAACGCCTCATTGTGACGACTGTACGCGCTGACTGCAGGCGCGGCACTTATCGACGCGCGCTCGATCAGGACCGTCAGCGCTGCTTCCGCAGCGCGACCAGTTTCGGGCTCGTGCATGGCGATTTGGCCGCTGCTGCCGTGCGCCTGAACGAGAACAGGCGCTTGAGCACTCATCAACCATGGAACGAACAAGAGTCCCCAATCGGTGACTTCGACAGCATCGTAGCCTTTGCCAGAATTCGCCTGTTCCTGCAATGCGAAAGCCGCCGCCAAGTCTCGGCGAAGCCGCGGACACGCACTGAAGTGACCGAAACGTCGATGCCACTGCTCTAGGCGATATGTTTCAAGCGTGGCAACCTCAATGCCGTCTGACTCGTAGTGAGAGCCACCGTGTGTGAACGCCGACCCGCGGAGGACATCTACTTCGCAACCGTGCGCCTTAAGCCCCTGGCAGAGGTCGCGCGCGTACCTCAAGATGCCCCCGCCGGTGTCCGGGGGGTACTCGGGCGTCACCATCAGGATCTTCACGCGTTGGCGCCTGAAGCTATGGGGAGAAGCGCCCAGCGAAAGCTTCGTTGCTCGCCGCGCTCCGCTAGGACCAAGTAGCCCAGGTAGTGGTTTGCGAAATGCTCCACGCCTCCACGAATTACGCGTCCACAGCTCACGCGCCTACCTCAGGTGCGTACAACCTCGCGCCATCCGCATTTGGTAGTTGCTCCCGCTGAACCACACGGTCCTCGAGCGCGACTGGGACCGGCACCTCGCGCTCATGCCGGTCGAACCACAACTCCAGCTCGGGACATAGGATAGCCTGGAGCCGCTGGATGGTGTGGTGCGCAAACGCGGTAGACGTCGCCCATACTCGAAGGTGGAGCACCCGCCCCGTGCGCCTTCCCCGAATGGGGCAGTCGAACCGGAACCATGCGCCCCATACATCGGCCGGAGCCTCATGTGCCGTGAATATCTCCTGCGGGTTCGCGCTCGGCTCCACCAATTCTGCGCGCCATACATGCTCGCGATCCACCAGCCGATTCACACAGCCGTGTACCTCGAACTCGGTTTGCGCTTCCTTAACGGCCCGCGCGATGTCGCTGACGCGAATTCGCTCGCGAACCACCCAGCGTGTGCGCGCAAGTCCGGAGTAAACTGCCTTCCCGAGTGCCACGAACTCGTTATATCCCAGCCGCCAGATTCCATACAGCCCCAGCGCCGCGCTCAACAGTCCCGTGGACACGATCAGCGCGACAGTGAGTTGCGGTGGGGCAAAGCTGATTGCGAGCGCCGCGCCGCCGAGCCCCATCCCCAGCGCGACGAGCAACCCGACAGCTCGCGGCACCGACAAACCGATCGTCACCAGTTGGTGATGTATGTGCCGGTCGTCGGCCCGGCTGAACGAGTGGCCGCGCAGCCAACGGCGCGCGATCGCTACCAGCGTGTCCAGCAGCGGGTACGCCAACGCCGCAATGGGGACAAGGACGTGCAGCTGTCCGCGCGCGTCGGTGGCGCTAGTAAGCGAGCGAACCGCCAACAGGAACCCAATGGTCATCGACCCCGAGTCCCCCAGAAACACCTTCGCGGGGTGCCAGTTGCGGCGCAGGAACGGCACCAAGGCGCCGGCCAGCGCCGCGGTCAACACGAACGTAGTCGGTTCGCCCAAGTAGCGTCCGGCCACTGCCAAGGTGGAGATGGCCACCAGCGCGCACGCTCCCGCCAGTCCATCGAGCCCATCGATGAGGTTGAATGCGTTCGTCACTCCCACGATCCACAGCACGACGACCGCGGAGGTGATCGGGCCTACCGTCAGAGCCGGCATGCCCTTCACGAACACCAGCGCTTCGGCCACCCGTCCGTTTTGCACGACCAGCGCGGCTGCCAGAACTTGCACTAGCAGCTTCATCAGCGGTGGCACGCCGCGCAGGTCGTCGACCAGCCCGACGGCGAACACCAGCATCCCGCCAATCAAGAGCGACCGGACATGCGGGTTAGAGACAGGAGCCGGCGCGGCCCCCGAAGCCGCCGTCGCGAACGCCACCAACTCACACGTCAGGGCAACTGCCAGGATTACGGCGACGCCGCCCAAGCGGGGCACCGGTACTTGGTGTCGGCGTCGTCCGCCGGGCTGGTCGACCGCGCCCAACCTAATTGCCACCCGAGAGACTACGGGCAATAGTGCCGCCGCTAACAGCAGACCCATGCCGCATGCGACAGGTGCCCGCCAGGCGGCGGGTATCACTATCGGGGTCACGTGACTAGCTGGCCCTTGCGAGGCGGTCGCGCTGCGCCGGAGAGTCGCCGACCATTTGCTCGAAGATCCAGGCGTACGTCTTCTCTATCCCCGCGCGGAGCGAGGTGGACGGGGCCCACCCCAGCTCTCGGCGAATCATCATGTTGTCGCTGGAGCGCCCGCGCACTCCCTTGGGCGCGCTGAGCTGGTACTCGCGCCGCAGCGACACACCGGCGATGTCCTCCACGACGCTTACCAACTGGTTGATGGTCACCATCTCGTCGCTCCCGATGTTGATCGGGTCGCGCACGTCACTGTCCATCAACCGGCCAATCCCCTCGATGCAGTCGTCGATGTACATGAACGACCGCGTCTGCTGTCCATCCCCCCAGATCTCGATGGTGCCGCTCCCCGTCCGCCGCGCGTCGATCACCTTGCGACAGATCGCGGCCGGCGCCTTTTCCCGACCTCCGTCGTACGTGCCGAACGGTCCGTACACGTTGTGAAAGCGGGCGATGCGGCACTCGATGCCAAAGTCCTCGTGGAAGTGCCGGCACATCCGCTCGCTGAAAAGCTTCTCCCAGCCGTAGCCGTCCTCGGGATCAGCTGGGTATGCGTCCGCCTCCGCCAGCCCCGGGATGTCCGGGTCCTGTTGGCGGTACCCAGGATACACGCACGCGCTCGAGGCAAAGAAGAAGCGAGGTACGCCCAGCGTCCGCGCCGCCTCAAGCAGGTGCGTGTTGATGAGGACACTCAGCATACAGCGCGCCTTGTTCAGCTCGATGAACCCCATCCCCCCCATGTCGGCCGCGAGGTTGTAGCACGCGTCGGCACCCTGGAGTGCCTCCACACACGCCTCGCGTCGCTGTAGGTCGAGTACACGGTTGTCCACATCGTCGAACCGCTGGAACCACGCGCTCTGGGGCTTGCAATCCACCGCGCGGATGCGACGGACGCCGCGCCGGCGAAGATCCGCCACCAGCGCCCCGCCGATGAATCCCCCCGCACCGCATACCACCACCAGGTCATTCTTCCGCATGCAAACCTCCAGTAGTGTCAGCCTGCCGCTGCAAGCGTCTGCACTTCGTCGCCCGCCGGCCCGCCGGCAACGTCGACTTTCACGCATTCCTCAAGGACCTCCACGAGGTCGGCGCGCAGTCGCTCCTCGCCGAACTGCGCGCGAACCACGGCCAAGCCCCGCGCGCCCATGGCTTCCAACTCGCCGGGCGAAGTGCGCAAGAGCCGGCGCAGAAGCGCGACCACGGCTTCCACGTCGCCGTGGTCTACCTGCCACCCACATCGCGCCCCGATTACCAGGTCGCCCACGTGGCTGTCTTGCGGCCCCACCAGAAGCACCGGGCGCCCCAGCGCCATGGCGCCGTACACCTTGCAGGGGTGCACAAGACCCACCATCGCCTCCCCCATCGAAACCACGTGTACGTCGGCCGCCGAGAGGGAGAAGCGAAGCCGCTCGAGCGGCTGGTAGGGGAGACAGAGCACGTTCTCCAGCTTGTGCTCGCGCACGTACTGCTCGACGGCTGCCTTCCCCTGCCCCCCGCCAATAAACGCGAAGAGGAGCGGCTCGGATTGCAGCTGGCGAGCTGCCTCGAGCAGCGTATCCAGCGGGTGCACCGGCGAGTGGTTTCCGCTGTACATCACCACCAACCGCCCGTTCAGCCCGTGCTCGACTCGGAACGGGTTGTGCGCATGGTCCACGCTTTCCAGGTGCTGCTCGAGTGGCCACGGCGGCACGATTCGCATTCGGCTCGCGAGGTCCCGCCGCTTCGTAAGCAACGTCCCGGCCATGAGCCGGTCCAGCGCGACGACTCGTTTGGCGCGGGCCAGCAGCAGTGAGTTCATCCACCCCATCAGGCGGACTGGGAGGCTCCGTTCCCTGAATGCTCCGGCAGCCACTGCCTGCTCAGGGTTGATGTCCATGGCCCAGAACGCGATCTCACTGCGTCGAAGCCACGCCACCGTCAGCGCAATGATCCCGGCAAACGGCGGCGAGGTGGAAACCAGCAATAGGGTCGGCCGCGCACCGAGAACTGACCTGACGACGGCCTGCATAACAAAGCTCAGCTGCCCCGCCAGCCGCAGCGCCAGCGAGCCCTTGCCGAACGAGGTGAACGGAAGTCGCACCACCTCCACGCCATTTCGCACTTCCCGCGCAGGGTAACGCTGCCGAGGATCGTCGTAACCGGCGTTGGACGTGACCACGCGAACGTCCCATCCGTGCGTCGCCATCGATTCGGCGGCACCGGCCAAATGCTGCCCCACGGAGGCCGGATCCGGCACGTACACTTGCGACACAACAAGTAGCCTCGGCCTGCGAGCGGCGCGCTCCGCGCGCCCGGCGAGTAGCCGGGCCGAAGATTTTTCGGTCACCCGCTACTGCCTCGCGCCTGCCAACCGGTCGCCGTCCAGAACGCGCACCGGTTCAATGGGCACGACAGAATCGAGCGCGCGCTCCAGCCCATCCGTTGCCGCGTCGAACGAGTACCGATCGATGCGCTGTGTCGCCGCTTCACCCATCCGCCGCAACCGCGCTGGGTCGGAGACTGCTTCCGCCAGCGCGGAGCGCAGCGAATGCTCGTTGTCGCGTTCCACCACCCAACCTGTCTCACCGTCCTTGACGAGATCGGGGCCGCACCCCACGCAGTTACTGACTATTGCCGGACGGCCCATGGCCATGGCCTCATTTACCACCAGTCCCCACGTTTCTGAGTTCGACGCCGAGGGGAGTACCAGGACGTTGGCTGCCAAGTACACTGCGGGCATGGCAGTTTGGTTCTGGAAGGGAACGAAGAACACATCGCGTCCGACGCGCTCGCCGGCGACCGCGCGCAACTCTGGCTCGAGAGCGCCCGACCCTACGAATATCATTACAGCCTGCCGGGCAGCGTTTGGCGCGAGATTCTGTAGGGAGAAGAACGCGCGCAGAAGGAGATCGGGACGCTTCTTGGGTTCGAGTTTCCCGGCGAAGAGAAGCACTGTCGCCGACTCAGGAATGCCCGCGGCACGACGCCAGCTCATCCCCGCGAACGGATCGGCGGCCACGGCCTCGCGGAAACGCGCGTTGTCCACACAGTGGGGTACGTGAAAGATGCGCTCGGCGGACGCGCCGCTGGCCAGCAGGTAGCGCCGGTTGGCCTCGCCCACGGCCAGAAAGGCACTGAAGCGACGGAAAAGAACCCGACGCGCCGCCCGGCCGGCTGCGGCAGTCACGCTGGCTTTCCGTGCTAGGTCGTGCGAGTCGCCACGGAACAAGAGAGGAACGTGGCGAAGCCGCCGCGACAGTATCACCCCTAGGTGCGAGCGGTATGAATAGCCGAACAGGAGGATGGCATCAGGGCGCCATTCCGCCAAGCGCGACACGAGGCCTGGATTGGTGAGTCCGCTAAAGTGATGCGTTCCCATATCGCGGCTCGCGTTAGGCACGAACTCCCATTCGTAGCTATCCAGCAGCGGAATGTCCCAGCGGAACGTGGTGCCGAATCCCCGGTCGCGCCTGTCGGTGACCCCGAAGTCCCACAGGTAGAAGACTCTCAGCTCTGTGCCACCGCGCGCGGCGACGTGCCTGAACCAAGGCGAGAAGTATTGCACCGGGTGCGACAGCACCACGGCCAGGCGCCGGGCTCCCCGCACGTTACCGCGCCACCCGTACAGTCACTCGCTGTCCCGACCCCGCGGCTGCTATGTTCGGCGTCCCGCCAGTGAGGAAGGCCCAGATGACTTCGTCGAAGAAACGGAGCACCAGCCACAACACCAGAAGCAGAGTGATGGCGCCTCCCACAATCTTGATGTTGGACGACTCGAAGTAGAGCGCGCCCGACAGCACGAAGGTGGAGGCAGCGGCCACACTCAGTAGCTTCGCCCCCCCCGTACGCGCCAAGAGGCGGTACCCCCACCCCCACAGCACACCCAACAGGAAGATTGGCGGGAACATCCAGAAGGGGCCGAAATCGATGTAGCTCTCGCCGGCGTAGCCAATGCTGATCGAGGCGCCGTGTGCCGCGTCGCTGACCCTCATTCCGCTGTACTCGTTGGTGCGGTCGGAGTCGTTGATGGCTCCCTTGCCGGGGAAGAGCACTCGCGGCAAAAAGACGTGCTGCACCGTCTCCCCCCACAGGCGACCGTTCTGGTGCGGCACTCGCGCGGGAACGTTGTCCAGGACACCGGAGAAAAAGTCGAGGTAACCGATGCGCTCCACTACCAACCCGAGCCCTTCGGCGAGTTCCTCGGGGCCGAACTCCGCGGCACGGTCGCGAAGGTAAGCCAGCTGTTGGTCACGCGAGACGGTCACGACCTGCTGCCGAGTGCCACCATTCGCGAAGCCACGATAGTCCACTTTGGTCAGCTGCCAAAATCCCAGAAGCACGGTGGCGGCCGCCACCGACAACCACAAAGAAGGGCTCACCAGCAGGCGCCGCAGCGAGGTTACGCTGGTGCCGATCACCACCACGGTCAGGAAGAGGATATCCTTGAAGCCGGAGAAGAAGCCAAGGAATCCAATGCACACGTTGTAGAGCACCACGACGATCGCGACGGGCCGCGACGAGCGTACAAGCATACCCGACCAGATGGTTACGAAAGCCACCAACGTGGGCAACGCGCCCAGCGACTGGACCTGCTGCGACACCGTCGGGATGACCCCGGCCATGTACGGGACGACGAAGTACGCAAACGCCGACGCTACAGCGAACGCCAGCAGCAGGCGTAGCGGGTTGAGCTGCCGCCCCGCCGCGCGCATCTCGGCAATCACCTCGCGGGCGTGCGGGCCCCGCCCCACGTGCATCCCCGCGCCCAGCACCAACACCGACGCCAGCCCAAGCCACGCTGCCTCTGTCATCGTGTCCAAACCCAGGCTGGTGCCGACCGTCTCGCCGCGGCCGTCGGCCGCGAACACCGGCGCAGCCACAGACATCCACTGCGCGAGGGCGGCAAATGCGAACACTGGCGGTTCGTCGAAGCGGAAGAGCATCAGCAGCAGTAGCGCTAACGTCCATACCGCGGCGAGCGACAGGAACCCGTTCGTCGTGCCCACGACGAGCGGCGACAACACGAGCGCCGACAGCAGCACCAAGCCGCGGAATCGCTCGGTCTCGATGGCCGATTGCGATCCCTGACCCGCACGTGCGGCGAAGGAGAGGTTTGGTTCGGTCACGTACTCGCCACCCGCTCAGGTGCCGCCGCACCCACCACATGCATCTTCAGCCACTCCCCCAGCCGATGCGCCTGTTCGCGGGCGGTGTAAGGGGCTAGCCCCTTCTCGCGAAGTGGCACAAGGCATGGCCCCTCAGCCAGGAGCGCGCTTACGGTATCCAACGCCTCGGTCGTGTCGGCCGGGTCGAACGGGATGCAGATTCCGCCTTCGGTTGCGCGCATCACACGTACCATCGGGCTGTCGCGGTGGCAGATCACCACCAGGGGCCGGCGGGCCGCTAGGTACGGGTACAGCTTGGACGCCGTGTACGTGGGATCGTCGGAGCCGAACACCACGAGGCCATCTGCTGAGGCGAGCGCGGCGAGGGTCTCGCGATACCCAATTCGCCCGGGCCTCTCGGTGACCCGATCGGCCAAATCGAAGCCTTGGGCCACCGGCACGAAGGAGGGGAGGAATCCGCCATGCCCCGGCTGGGCGTACGTGGTGCCAATCGTCTCGAGCCGCATCGTGCGCGCTAGGCCGGACCGGCCGAGCGCGGTGCGCCACCCCTCGAAGAACACCGACATAGCAGTATGCATGTCGGCGCCACCGCGCCCCACGTAACGCCACACGAACGACGACCCGTTGGCGCCGACATCGGATGGCGAAGGAACGATGCCATCGAACTCAGCGGGCTCCGCCGGAAAGGCTTCCACAAGACTCTGCATGCTTGCCGCCCGCGACCCGTAACGCGTGTGCAGGTCGCGCACGTACCGCTCGGACACGGCCAGGATCCCTGCCGCGTGCGGCACGACGCGCCGCTCCGCGGCGCGGTGCAGGGTCTGCACGATCCCGTACTTGAAGCGGCCACCCGGCGGTACCACCTCAGGATGGTTGCGATAATAGTCGTTCACCCACGGGTCCTGCAGGTCCAGGAAGAAAGGAACGCCGTATCGCGTCTGCCATACCGGTCCCAGCAGGTGCAGCAGGAATTCGGTAGTGGAGAAGAAGACGAGGTCGAACCGCCGCTCGGCGAGCAGCCGGCACCCCTCGTTGTAGAGTGTTACGAAGGCACGCTGCGCCAGACCCCGCGTCCCCCAGCCATGCGGTCGCCAAGCCCGCACCTGGTGCACAGGCACATCAGCCGGCAACTGCGCTTCCAGCCACTGGTCCACTGGCGTACCCGCGTCGCGCGGATCGACGGCCAACACCTCGGCGTCCACCCCTTCGTACGCGAGATGCGGCAGAAGCAAACGCACCCGATGCGAGTCCGCGGCGTTGGACGGCGCAAAGCGCGGACACACGAAGAGCACCCGCAGCCGACGGTTCGAAGCACCGCGCGCGGACGATGTAGCGTGAAGCGTGGCGGAATTCCGCTTGGCAGCCTTTGTAGCGACCGTCATCAGTGCTGCACAGCGTAGTGAACGGGTGCCTGCGCCCGACGGGCGATCAATTCCTGGTAGACGGCGAGATAGCCATCAGTTACCGCCTGTGCCGAGTAGTGGCTGAGCACGCGCGCGCGGCACGCTTGGCGCTCGATGTCGCCCAACCTCGCAACCGCGCACACAAGCTCGTTTACGGTATCGCAGACCCACCCCGTGACCCCGTGAGCCACCACCTCCGGCGCAGCTCCACGGGCGAGAGCCAGCACCGGCGTCCCGCACGCCATCGCCTCGGCCATCACGATGCCAAAGGGCTCCTCCCACAAGATGGGCATGAGGAATCCGCATGCCCCTCCCAGCAGCGTAGCCTTGGCCGCGTCATCCACCGGCCCCACGTACGACACGGCATCTCCATCCACGTGCGCGAGCACGTGCTGGGCAGCCCACCCCTCGTGCCCTCGGGGAATGTTGCCAGCGATCACGAGCCGCTTTCCTGCTCGCTTGGCGATCTCGATGGCGAGGTGCGGCCCCTTGATTTCCTCGACGCGCCCCAGGAAAACTAGCGGCGCATCCCCGTCCACTCGCGGTACGAAGGGAAAGCGCTCCGCGGGCACGCCGTTCGGCACAACGCGCCACGTCCCCAGATCGCGCACGTCGCGGATCATGGCCTGGCTGATGGCGCTGAACCAAAGCGATCCGCCCGATAGCCGCGTGCCGATGCGCACCGAGCGGGGCGCGACCGCACGCTGGTACGACATGAGCTTGGGGAGTCGTGCGGGCAACAACGGGAGCAGGTACGCCACCCGCGAGAACGAGTGCAGCACGTCGAAACCTCCGCTCACCACGTGTCGGGCCAGCGTCGCTGCGTTGGCCACCGTGTGGGCTGCGCGACCGCTGGAGGCCCCCGGCCACGCGCGCAATGTGGCCGCGGTGCGCGACTCCGGGTGCGCAAAGAGCGTGACTTCGTGCCCGCGGGCCGAAAGCTCGCGGGCCAGCATGTCCACCACCCGCTCGATTCCCCCGTAGAACTGCGGCGGCACGGGGAGCTCGGGGTCAGCCGTCAGCGCGATGCGCAGACTCACGCAACCGCCCCCACCGAGGGCCCGCGCACGAGGTCGGCGAACCGGGAGCATTTTTCCAACAGCTCTCTCCACGTCCCGTCGCCGATGATCTCCCCTTCATCCAGCATCACGATGCGATCGCATGCTTCAACCGTGCGCAGCCGATGGGCGATCAGGATCACAGTCCGCTCCCCCGCCAACTGCCTGATGGCTCGCATGAGCGCGGCCTCGGTGAGCCCATCGAGTGCACTCGTCGCCTCGTCGAACACGAGAATGGACGGCTGGTGGTACAGCGCCCGCGCGATCCCCAACCGCTGTCGCTGCCCTCCCGAGAGGCGCACGCCCCGCTCACCGATTATCGCCTCGTACTGCCGCGGCAGCCTTCCAATGAACTCGTCCGCCTGCGCGAGCTGCGAGGCGTGATGCACGGCGGCGAGGTCGATGTCCCGCTCCGCTACCCCGAACGCGATGTTGGCCGCGATGCTCGCGTTGGCCAGGAACACGTGCTGCGGCACATAGCCGATCTCGCGCTGCAGCGCTGCGGCGCCTTCGCGCGACATCGACTGGCCGTCCACCACAACTTCACCCTGTCGGGGCTGGTACAGACCCATAAGCACGTCCACCAGAGTCGTCTTACCGGATCCCGTTCGCCCCACGATCCCGAGACTCTCACCTGGACGCACCGTGAGCGACACGTCGCGCAACGCGACGTGTGCCGAGCCGTCGTACGCCATCGTCACGTTGGCGAGCCCGATTTCCGGCGGACGACCCGGCGCCGCGCGCACGGCGGGGAACGACGTTCCAGCATCGTCTTTGTCTCTCACGGCGGCTTCGAGACCGTTCGCCACGGAGCCGTGTTGCGGCTGGCATACCTCTGCCCAGTCAGCGAAGAACGCGTTCACCGCGCCGTGTGCGAAGCGCATCGAGACCGATGACTGGTACAGCTGCTGCAGCGCTGGCATGAGCCGGTAAGCGGCAAAGGCGAAGAGCGCAATGGTTGGAATGGCGACGCGCGTCCCACCGCCGCTCCGGACCATGGCAAGCGTGACGAGCACCAACCCGCCGTAGGCCACCGACTCCAGGAAATAACGCGGCAGGGAGCCCACTGTCATGGTCTCCGCTTGCGCGTCAGCGATGAACGCCGATGCCTCGTCGAACCGCTTCACGCTGTCCGAGGTGCGCCCGAGGACCGTGAGTTCCTTGATGCCTCCCAGCCCCTCCTGCGCAGCGCGATTGCGTTGCCCATACGCCTCCGACATCTCCTCCCCCAGCCGCCGCTGGCGCGAGCGCGAGAAGCGGTAGGCGAGCGCGTAGCTCCCCCCCAGCAGTACCATCGAGAACAACGCAATCCGAGGGTTCTGGTACAGCAGTAGCGCGATGATGGCTGCTAGGACTAAGAGCCGCGACACGTAGGTCAGCATCCCCTGCAATGCGCCGATCGCGTTGCCCAAGTCGTCGTACAGCACCTTGAGCACCGACGGCGCGTCGCGCCGCACGTGGAACCGATAGGGGCTGCTCATGTATCCGGCAAAGAGCTCGCGCGACACGCGCCGGCGCGTTCGTGCCACGAAGCGCTGCTGCAGATACTGCGAGAGCGCCGAGATGGCGTTGCCGAGCACGATTGCCGCCAGCGTGAGGAGTCCCATCACCAGCAGGCGCTCACCCGGAGTTTCGGCGCCAAACGTTGCCAGCAACTGCCGCAGCGCGGGCGTGCGGTCGGCCAACGTTTCGTCCAGCACGAGGCCCATGAATGGCGTAATGGACGCTACCCCCACTGTCTCGAACAGCGCCGCCGCGATAGCGGCGACCAGCACCACCCAGAAGCGCCGACGCTCGGCTGGCGGAAAGACGCCGGTCACCAAGTCCCACTGAATTCGCAACATCCTCTCCCTACGAAATGCCTCTGGTGTTAACGCGTGCGCTCTGCGGCGTGACCATCAGCCGCTGCATGAGCTGCGCGACCCGCCGCTCGAATGTGGCTCGCTGAAAGCGCCCCCGCACCGCACCGGCCAGTTTCTCTCGGTCCCCGGAACCTGTGCGAACCAACCGCTCAAACGTGGCGGCGAAGTCCGACGCGGCACAGCAGGCGCCCAACTCCCCGTCGCCCAGCGCGTCGGGTGCGCCCCCCATGGCCAGCCCCACCGCCGGCGTCCCGCACGCCATCGCCTCGATGAACGCGATGCCGAACCCCTCCCCGGTTGAAGGGAGCGCGAAGAGATCGGTCGCTCGGTACAGATCTGGTAGATCCGTGCGCGCCACCATCCCCAAGAACCGCACGCGATCGGCCACCCCGTGCTGTGCGGCGATGCCCTCCAGTCGCGCGCGATCGCGCCCCGACCCGCAGATCACGTAGCGCAGGTCGAGTCCTTGCGCTGCCAGGCGAGCCACCTGTGGAATGATGAGGTCGTGCCCTTTGTAGCCGTCGCGCGGGTCAAGCCGCGCCACGGTCAGCACCACTAGGTCCTTGCCGAAGCCAAATCGAGCGCGCGCCGCAGCGCGGTCGCCCGACGTGTAGTCGTCGCCCACCGTGTTGTTGAGCACCGGCACCTGCTCCGGCTCCACCCGAGCGGCGGCCAGCACTCGCGCGCGCGTGTCGCGGCTCACCGTGAGGATCATGTCCGAGCGCTCCAGCGCTGCGCGCTGCAGCTCGCGAAGCGGTCCCCAGATCTCCGTCCCGTGCACCTGGCTCACCAGTCTGGCCCCCGTCAATCGAGCTACCACCACCGCCAGCGGTCCATGGTACACGTGCCCGCAGAATACCAAGGTTGGCCGCACGCGGTGCGCCTCGCGTAACGCCGCGGCGATGTATTTCGTGCGGGCCTTGACAGGCGCCCGCTGGGTTACGCGCGGCGGCAGCGAGTCACCAACGTCGTCGGCCTGACGCGGCAGCACCAGCACCTGCTCCACCTCGGGCACGGTGGCCAGCGCGCCGATGAAGTCGCGGTTGTACTGCGCCATCCCGCCGTACCCGCCAAAGGCGTCGGTCACGAGCGCCAGCACCCGCTGCGGCGAGTAATGAGGTGTGGGGCTCACGTTAGGCGAGGGCCGGCATCCGACTGGCTTGGTGATGCGTGAAGATCGACTCCCCCCACTGCCGCGACGACGCCCCCAGCGAAGGCGACTGCACCCCTTCAGCGAGCCAGCTCGCCGCAGGGACAGAGAAGCCAGTCTTGGCGCGCCGAACGATGGTCGCGGGGAGCGCCAGCGATGGCGCTTCCGCGATCAGCTGCTTCCCCCGACCGGGTGCCATTGACCCCATGATGGTCCCGAACGCGCGAAGCACCTCCACGTCCACCAGCGGTGTGCGGATCTCCAGGCTGTGCGCCATCCCCGCCCAGTCGGCATCGCGCAGCAGCTGGTTGCGCATGTACCAGACCGATTCGAGCGCCGTGACGCGTGCGTGGTCCTCTCCCGGGTCGGGGTGGAGCGCCGTGTTCGCAACCCGCTCTACGTTGCGCAGCCGGCGCAACCCTTCGCGCAGGATATCGGGCGCCAGCTTGGTCTCGAGTTCGAACGGCATGAAGAGCCCGCGGCGCAGGTAATAGGCGCCGGCATACGTCCCGCCAAATTCCGCGAGGCCGAGTGCCTTGGGCACGCGATACATCGCTCCCACCGCCCGCCCCATTCGGCGTACGGCCGCCCCCAATCCCGGCACCGCAGCGGGGATCCGCATCCAGCCGCGCCACCGAGGCACGTCGCGGAAGCTTGGGTAACCTCCCACCAGTTCGTCTCCGCCCAACCCCGACAGCGCCACCTTGAGCCCCACTTCCCGCGCCGCCTTGGATACGAACCACGTATTGATGCCGTCGATACTCGGCTGGTCCATGGCGTCGAGAATGGTGGGTAAATCCCGCCGAAACTCGTCCGCGCTCACCAGCCGCACGTGGTGCCGCGCCCCGTAGCACGCGGCCACCGTCGCCGCCAACGGAACCTCATCGTTGGGAGTACCGCGGAACTCGTTGAATCCCAGCGTCACTGCGTGCAGTTCGCCCCGTTTCTGGCCGGCGTCGCGCACGAGGCCGAGCAGCGCTCCCGAGTCCACCCCCGCTGAAAGGAACACTCCGACCGGAACGTCAGACAGCAGGTGCACCGCCACGCTCTCGCGCAGGGCGCGCTCGGCGGTCGCCTTCACCTCGCCGTCTGGAACGGGGCGCCGCATCGCGTCTCGGAGAATACCGGCGATGGACACATACGCCCGCGGAACCTCGGGACCGGTGGAGTCCACTCGCTGGGTGTGGCCGGCGGGGAGCGACCGGATGGCGCGGTACATAGTGAATGGTTCCGGCACAGAGCCCCAGAGGTGAAATCCGACAACCCCCGCAGGCTCGGGGTCGCGGCTCACTCGCCCGCCGGCCACGAGGGCCCGCACCTGGCTCGCGAAGCGAAAGTGCCAGCCGTCGTCTGACGTGTAGAGCGGCTTGATGCCGTACGGGTCGCGCGCCAGAAACAGTGACTGGTCGCGCGCATCCCAGATGGCAAAGGCGAACATCCCTCGCAGCCGGTGCACCATCGCCTCGCCTTCGCGCTCGTACAAGTGCAGCAAGACTTCCGTATCCGAGGTGCTCCAGAAGCGGACACCCTCCCCTTCGAGTTCCGCGCGCAGCGCCGGGTAGTTGTAGATCTCGCCGTTGAACGTCACCACCAACCGCCCTGACTCGCTTGCCATGGGCTGGGCCCCTCGTTCGGAGAGGTCCTGGATGGCGAGACGCCGGTGCCCAAGCGCAGCCCGGCGGTCTGATGACCACCAGGCGCCGCACCCATCGGGCCCGCGCGCACGCATGGCGTCGCGCGTGGCGAGCACCTCCCGCTCGTCAGGGGCGCCGGCCGCCGGGTTGTAGGCGTAGATACCGTTGATGCCGCACATGTTCGCGCCGCTCTGAACCCT
>JAFDVT010000642.1 GCA_018268875.1 Acidobacteriota bacterium | reverse complement strand
TACGGTAAACAAATCGAGCGTCCCACGCGAGAAGCGCTGGGCCGCTTTACTATTTCTAGGAACACGATGCCAAGAAGATTCTACGAGAACGATGGAAGTCGCGACGTGCTTCGGGACAAGACGATTGCGATTATCGGCTACGGCAGCCAGGGTCACGCGCACGCGCTGAATTTGCGCGACAGCGGCCTGAATGTCGTGGTCGGCCTGTACCCGGGCTCGAAGTCCGCGGCCAAGGCCGAAGCCGCCGGTCTGAAGGTGATGTCCACCGCGGACGCCGCCAAGGCCGCTGACGTGATCATGGTCCTGGTGAGCGATCACATCCAGGCGGATCTGTACGAAAAGGACATCAAGCCCGGCTTGAAGCCCGGCGACACGTTGATGTTCGCGCACGGGTTCAACATCCACTTTGGATTCATCACGCCGCCCGAAGGCGTCGACATCACGATGGTGGCTCCCAAGGCCCCGGGTCATCGCGTCCGCGAGCTGTATGTGGATGGCGTTGGCGTTCCCGGCCTTGTGGCGGTGCATCAGAATGCCACGGGCAAGGCGCTCGAACAGGCTCTCGCGTACGCCAAGGGCATCGGCTGCCTGCGCGCGGGCGTGATCGAGACCAACTTCAAGGAAGAGACCGAAAGCGATCTGTTCGGCGAACAGGCTGTGCTTTGCGGTGGCGCCGCGGAACTGATCCGCGCGGGCTTTGAGACGCTGGTAGAAGCCGGTTATGCGCCGGAAATCGCGTACTTCGAATGCCTCCACGAACTGAAGCTGATTGTCGATCTCATCTATGAGGGCGGCCTCGGCTACATGCGTTACTCGGTGTCCGATACGGCCGAGTATGGCGATTACACCCGCGGTCCGCGCGTGGTGACCGATGAGACCCGCAAGGAGATGAAGAAGATCCTGGCGGAAATCCAGTCGGGGCAGTTTGCCAAGGAATGGATCGGCGAGAACAAGGCCGGCCGCGGCAAGTTCCTGGGCATGCGCGAAGGCCAGGAAAAGCAGTTGATCGAAACCGTGGGCGCGGATCTGCGTTCCATGATGACGTTCCTGAAGAAGAAGAAAGAAGCGGGCGTACCTGTAAACGCTCAATAACTACCGGGGCGGAGGGAAGACAGGTTTCCCTCCGCCTCACAAACTCCCAACGGGAAGACACAGACCATGAAGATCTTTACCTTCGATACAACCCTCCGCGATGGCACGCAAGGCGAGGCCGTTTCCTTTTCTGTGGATGACAAGCTGATTATTGCGCAGAAGCTGGATGAGCTGGGGATTGACTATATTGAGGGCGGATGGCCTGGTTCGAACCCGAAAGACAAGGATTTCTTTCTGCGCGCGCAGACGGAGCTGAAGCTGAAGCACGCGCGGCTGGTGGCGTTTGGGGCCACGCGGTTTGCCAAGAATCCGGTGGATCAGGACCCGAGCGTACGCATGCTGGTGGAGGCGAATACGCCGACGATTTCGATCTTCGGCAAGAGCTGGGACTTCCATGTCACTCGCGCGCTGGGTATTCCGCTCGAAGAGAATCTGAAGCTGATCGGCGAGACGGTGGCGTACCTGAAGTCGCACGGCAAAGAGGTCGTGTACGACGCCGAGCACTTCTTCGACGGCTATAACGCGAATCCCGAATACGCGCTGCAGACGCTGCAGGCGGCCAAAGATGCGGGCGCCGATGTGCTGTGCCTTTGCGATACCAACGGCGGCAATCTGCCGGACCGCATCAGCGAGGTTTGCGCGATCGTTCGCAAGCGGTTCGACGGGGTGCTGGGCATCCATCCGCACAACGATACCGATTGCGCGGTGGCCAATGCGCTGGCGGCCGTGGACCAGGGCTTTACGCACGTGCAGGGTACGTTCAACGGGTACGGCGAGCGTTGCGGGAACGCGAATATCTGTTCGCTGATCGCGAATCTGGAACTGAAGCTGGGGCATACGACGATTGGCCGCGACAAGCTGGCGAACCTGACTCCGGTTGCCCGGTACATCGCGGATCTGGCGAACCTGAAGGTTCCGAACGGGCAGGCGTATGTGGGGCAGTCGGCGTTCGCGCACAAGGGCGGGATTCACGTCAGCGCGGTGATGAAAGATTCTGCGACCTACGAGCATACGCGCCCGGAATACGTCGGCAACCGCCAGCGTGTGTTGTTGAGCGACATGTCCGGCCGGTCGAACGTGTCGTACAAGCTGGAACAGCACGGCCTTGCTGGTGTCAGCGACGCCGGCCGACGCGAGTTGCTGGACCGCATCAAGCAGATGGAGTTCCAGGGCTACGATCTGGAAGCGGCGGAAGGCACGTTTGAGCTGCTGGTACGGCAGGCGCTGCGGCCTGGCGTGCAGTTCTTCGAGACGATCGGGTTCGACGTGACGACGCGCATGATCGGGTCGTACAACACGATCACCACGGCGACGACGACGCTGAAGCTGGACGAGAATGTCCATACGGCGACGGCGCAAGGTCATGGTCCTGTGAATGCGCTGGACATCTGCCTGCGGCAGTGTCTTGCGACGAGGTACCCGGCGATCAGCGAAGTGGAGTTGACCGACTACAAGGTTCGCGTGCTGGATTCACGCAAAGGTACGGCGGCCAAGGTACGCGTGCTGATTGAGTGGACGGACCATAAGAAGAGCTGGTCGACGGTGGGTGTTTCGGAGAACGTGATCGAGGCAAGCTGGCTCGCCCTGGTGGACGGCATCAAGCTGGAGTTGATGCGGTTGACGGATAAGGACGAGACGGTGTCGAAAGCGGTCGAGGACTACTGCTGGGGCGTGTAGCGCTTGCGGCTTCGTGAACATCGCCGCCTGGCGAAACAGCTACGACTCTCGCGTCTGTACAAATTCGAATTGGAATGTGTGCAAGCGGAGCTTCGGAAAAGTCTTTCGTTTCGTGATGCGCTGCTTGCGGTCATTCGTGATCGCACGCAGCAGCACGCATCCGGAAGGCTCGCCAAACTGATGGCGGAACACGGCGACCGCTCGGGAGTTGACGCGGCAATCGAACGGTTCTTTGCCTCGCAGGGCCATTTGGAAATCTACACTTCCGCGCTGGTTCTGGAAGAGACCAAAGACCGTCGTGTACGCGATGTTTTGCATCGGGTGCTCGACAACGATTCAGATCCGGATCGACGTCACGGCGCTGCGCGCGCATTGGGCTGGATGTATCCGTGTACCGTTACCCGAGCGATTGACGCGTCGCTCGCCCGGTTCTTGCGTGATACCACGCAAACCCCAGACGCCCGGGCCGACGCTGCGGAATCGCTCAAGTACGGCAAGGGTGATGGGGGTCGTGCGGCTTTGGTCGCGGCAACACGGGATCAGAATGTCGTCGTGCGGTTCTTCGCCGCGTTTGCGCTTGGATCCCGAAAAGCCACGCCAGACGTTATCTACGCGCTCGAACAGCTTCTCCCCGATCAAGAAGAACTAAATAGCTATTGGTCCGTGTCGAAGGAAGCTCTTGCGATGCTTGGCCAGTTCCGTCCATTCCTGGATCCTTACCATGCGCTGCTAAAAGCGGAATGCGCTCGCGTACGCCAGGATAAAACAGCGTCAGAGTCCGATAGGCGCTGGGCAAAATTCTACGGTACTTGAACCGATCATTCGACAAACGGGCGGCGGAAGCGGCGGCGGACGCTGGCCGCAAGTCCGGTCGCGCCCAGCAGCAGGAACGAAACACCAACGGGTTCGGGCACGCTCCCCGGGGCGGAGATGTAGACACCATAGGAAAGCGCCGGCATGGGAAGGACGTCATTGGCGTTTTCGAAGTTCAAGCTGAGGGTAGCCGAGTTGATGTACACAACATCTTGCGGCACCGGACCGATCGCGTTGGCTCCGTAGGTGGCCGTCATAAACGAACGCTCGTTCGTGGTGGGGTCCTGCGGTGTCACGGTCACCCAGTATGTACCGGGGTGCAAGAGCCAGCGAAAGGCCGGTCACGCTGACCGTCCATTCCGGAAACTGGAAGAGGGAACGTCCCGTAGCCGCGAGGCCGGGCGTCGTGTCCGTTCCGGAATACAGCAAGGTTCCACCATTGCCGGATGAAACGCCGCTGCGGATTTCCCAATAGGCGGAGACCGGCGTAAAGCCCATCACGTTGTTGGAGAACAATTCGGTTACGGTCCAGCCGCCGGTGGGAACGACGAAGGCCTGGTAGAGGCTGATTCCGGTCGGCGACCCGTTGATCAGGGCCGTGGTTGCATTGGTGAGGTTGTTGCCGGACGGGTCGAAATCGCCGCCGTAGAAGCCGATGACATCCGCGAACGCCGGAATTGCGAGCGCCGCCAGAAGGAAACACTTCGGAGGGATTTGCATGCGCTCATTTTACATACTTTACATGACGACGAAGGAGAGGCGCCCCGGGAAGGGCGCCCGTATTCGATGTTTACGTAGGATTTCCCAGTAGGCGGAGACCTTCGTAAAGGTCATCAGGTTGTTCGAGAACAGCCCGGTTACGGTCCAACCGGTGGAAAAGCCCGTTTCATTGGCGAGGTTGTAGGCGTGCGGGTCGAAATCGCCGCCGTAAAAGCCGATGCCATCCGCGAAGGCATGTGGCGTCAGGACGGATCAGGAAACAAGAAAAGGCGCCCCGGCGAGGGCGCCCTTATGGTCGAAACCGATTGTGATTGCGATTGGATGTTAGCGGCGGAAGCGGCGGCGAACGCTGACGGCGATTCCCGTCGTACCTAGCAGCAGGAAAGAAATCTCGGCCGGTTCGGGTACGCTGGATGGCGCGTTGATGTTGACACCGGCGGAAAACGCCGACAACGGCGTCAGGCTCCAGTCGTTTGCGTTCGAGAAATTGGCGCCGAAGTGAGACGAGGTGAAATAGGCAACATTCTGGAGGACCGGACCGATCGAGTTGAGTCCGGCGGTGCTCGACATAAACGAACGCGCTTGCGCGCCGGCGTCTTGCGGAGTCACGGTCAGCCAGTACGTGCCGGGCGCGAGAGTCAGCGAAAGACCGGACACCGATACGGTCGACTCCGTATACCCGAAGGCGGAACGTCCCGTGGCTGCGAAGCCGGGGGCCGTGGCCGTTCCGGAGTGCAGCAGGGTTCCACCGTTGCCTGCGGAAACGCCGCTACGAATTTCCCAATAGGCGGAGGTCGGCGTAAAGTCCAACAAGTTGTTCGAGAACAGCCCGGTTACGGTCCAGCCGCCGGTGGGAACAACGAACGCCTGATAGACGCTGCCGCCTGTCGGCGAGCCGCCGACCGTTGCCGTAGTTTCATTGGAGAGGCCGTTTGGGTTGGTGACGTCGATATCCCCGCCGTAGAAGCCGACGACATCGGCGAACGTGGGAACGGTGAACGCGGCGAGGAGCAAGAACTTCGAGACGAGACGCATTGGATTTATTGTAAAGCACAAAATCGACGTGCGAGGCAATACAAATAAAGAAAGTGAAAAGGCGCCCCGGCAAGGGCGCCCTTATGGTCGAAACCGGTTGTGATTGCGATTGGATGTTAGCGGCGGAAGCGGCGGCGAACGCTGACGGCGATTCCCGTCGTACCTAGCAGCAGGAAAGAAATCTCGGCCGGTTCGGGTACGCTTGCTGGCCCGTTGATGTTGACACCGGCGGAAAACGCCGGAAACGGAAACGTGCTCCCCTCGTTTGCGTTTGAGAAATTGGCGCCGAAGTAAGGCGAGTTGAAATAGGCAACATTCTGGGGGACTGGACCGATCGAGTTGAGTCCGACGGTGCTTGACTGATACGAAAGCCCTTGCGCGCTGGTGTTCTGCGGAGTCACGGTCATCCAGTACGTGCCGGGCGCGAGAGCCAGCGAAAGACCGGACACGGATACGGTCGACTCCGTATACCCGAAGGCGGACCGTCCCGTGGCTGCGAAGCCGGGGGCCGTGACCGTTCCGGAGTGCAGCAGGGTTCCACCGTTGCCCGCGGAAACGCCGCTACGAATTTCCCAATAGGCGGAGGTCGGCGTAAAGCTCATCAGGTTGTTCGAAAACAGCCCGGTTACGGTCCAGCCGCCGGTGGGAACAACGAACGCCTGATAGATGCTGGCGCCTGTCGGGGTCCCGCCGACCGATGCCGTAGTTCCATTGGCGTAGGCGCCTGGGTTGGTGACGTCGATGTCCCCCGCATAAAAGCCGAGGACATCGGCGAACGTGGGAACGGTGAACGCAGCGAGGAGCAAGAACTTCGAGACGAGACGCATTGGATATATTGTAGAGCACAAAAACGACGTGCGAGGGAATACAAATAAAGAAAACGAAAAAGGCGCCCCGGCAAGGGCGCTTTACGTTATGCGGGAATCGTAAGTCAGGCCTTGCTTGTCGATGCGCCGGCCGTTTTGGCGCGGATGCGCTGTTCGCGGCGGGCGATGCGGGCGGCGCGGCGGTTTTGACGCTCGAGTTCCAGCAGTTCCTGGCGGCCGCGGAGCTTGATCTGGTCGTCGACCTTGCGCCAGAACTTATTGAAATAGTCGATGGCCGAAATGATCGCGACGACGACGACGCCCCACATCGACCAGCGGGCGTAGGGTTCGAGTTGGGGGAAGCTCATGCTGAGGAGCACGAGGCTGATGGCGACAACCTGGATGAACGTCTTAGTTTTGCCGAGTTCGCTGGCCTTGATCGTGTAGCCTTCGGCCGCGGCGATGCTGCGGAGGCCGGAGACGGCAAATTCGCGGGCGACGATCAGGATCGCGATCCAGCCGGGCAGGCGGCTGACCTGGACGAGCGAGATCAGGGCCGCGGAAATTAGCAGTTTGTCGGCGATGGGATCGAGCAAGGTGCCGACGGTGGTGACCTGTTGCCAGCGGCGGGCGAGGTAGCCGTCCAGGATGTCGGTGAAGGCGGCGAACAGGAAAATCGACAGCGCCAGCAGGTTGTGGTCGCGAAACGGCCAGGGCAACCACGCGCCTTGTTGCACCAGTGCCGCGACGAGCAGCGGGACAACAAAGATTCGCAAGAGCGTTAAGACGTTGGGCAGATTCATTTACAAACCTGTCAACGCCATGATAGCGAGTTCACGCCTGTTCGCAAACTACAAACTGTAAGAAACGCCGCTGAATCGACTGAGGGGCGTCGGCGACCACCTCGCAGGCGTCGTCGTGATAGACCACGGATCGCACGCGGGTGCCTTCGTGGAGGGCGTTCAGCGTGGCGCCGTCGGCGATGGGAAGCATGAAGCGAACGGTGCTGACGGGGTCGAGGTCGAGGCGCGCGTCGATGAGTTCGAGGAGGCTGTTTACGCCGTCGCCGGTGCGGGCGGAGATGACGACGGCGGGAACGTTGGCGTCCCCGATGATGCGAGTGGCGAGGGACTTGGCGCTCAGGGTCGCCTCTTCGCCTTCGAGGGCGTCGGCCTTGTTCATCACCAGGATTTGCGGGGTGCCGTCGCTTTCGATTTCGCGAAGAACCTCGATGACGTGGGCATAGTGTTCGGAGACGTTTTCCGCGCTGGCGTCGACGACGTGGAGCAGCAGCTGGGCCTCGCGAACCTCCTCCAGGGTGGCGCGGAAGGCCTTGACCAGCGTGGTGGGAAGGTTGCGGATGAAGCCTACGGTGTCGCTGAGCAGGACCTTGCGGTTGGTGGGCAGCAGGATGTGGCGCACCGTCGGGTCGAGTGTGGCGAACATCTTGGCGTCGGCCAGCACGCTGGCGTTGGTCATGCGGTTGAAGAGCGTGGACTTGCCGGCGTTGGTGTAGCCGACCAGGGCGATCGTCGCGAGCGGGACCGATTGGCGCTGGCGGCGCTGGATGCTGCGGCCGGCACGCACATTTTCGAGGTCGCGCTCGATGTTCTTGATCTTTTTCTGGATCTTGCGGCGATCGGTTTCAAGTTGGGTTTCGCCGGGACCACGGGTACCGATGCCGCCGCCGAGGCGGGACATTTCGGCGCCGCGTCCGGTGAGGCGGGGCAGCAGGTAGCTCAACTGGGCGAGTTCGACTTGCAACTGGCCTTCACGGGTTCGCGCACGGCGGGCGAAGATGTCGAGGATGAGCTGGGTGCGGTCAATCACCTTGACCGCCAGCGCTTTTTCGAGATTGCGCTGCTGGGTGGGGGTGAGTTCGTTGTCGAAGATGACGGTGTGAGCGTCAAACGCCTTGACGAGAGCCGCCAATTCCTCGACCTTGCCGGAACCGATGAGAGTGGCAGCGTCAGGCCGGATACGGTTCTGCACCACCTGTTCGACGACGGTTCCGCCAGCGCTGGTGGCGAGCGTTACGAGTTCCTCCAGCGATTCGCGGGCGTTGAATACCGGATTCGGGTCCGCCGGGCGCACTTCGCCTGTTGAGGCTGGCGCGGCGGCCGCGGAAGCCGCCAACGCTGCCCGTTGTTGCTGCCGGACGGCTTTCGAAATCTCGACGCCGACCAGGATCACTCTTTCGGTAATAGCCGGAACTGTTGTCAAGCCTTACGAATGTTCTGGTTGCGGGGTGCCGGGCATGCCGTGCTGACCACCGCCGGCCGGTGCTTGTCCGCCGCCGCCACCCATGACGGGTCCAGGTCCGGCCGAATGTCCGCCGCCGGAACCGGCGTGGAACGGCTTGGATAGTACTACGGTCGAGATCGCATGCTTAAAAATCAGCTGCTCCTGATTGTTCGTCTCAAGAATGACCGAATACTTGTCAAAGCTCTTGATCTTTCCGCTCAGCTTCACTCCGCTCATGAGGTAGATCGTGAGGAAAGTCTTATCTTTGCGGGCGTTATTGAGGAACGCCTCTTGAATGTTTTGCGACAGCTTCTCCATTGCTTGCATTTGTCCTTTGACTGTCGTTCTTATGTCCCCCGCCCCTATGGAAAAGGCGGCATGTTCCTTCATAATAACGTATATATGCCTACGCAATACCAGGGTCCGCCCGCAATGACGATCGACCCGAACAAGAAGTACACGGCCACGTTCGAGACGTCGAAAGGTACGATCGTTTGCGAACTGTACCCGAAGAATGCTCCAAAGGCCGTGAATAACTTCGTATTCCTTGCGAACGACAAGTTCTACGACGGTACGGTATTTCACCGCGTCATCAACAATTTCATGGTGCAGGGCGGGGACCCGACGGCTACGGGCCGGGGCGGTCCTGGTTACCGCTTTGAGGACGAGTTCCAGGGCAACGACTGGAAGCGGCATCAGGTGGGAAGCCTGTCGATGGCAAATGCCGGTCCGAATACGAATGGCAGCCAGTTCTTCATCACGCATATCGTCACCGATTGGCTCGACGGCAAGCACACGGTGTTCGGGCAGGTGCTGTCCGGGCAGGACGTGGTGAACGCGATCGGCCAGGGCGACGAACTGAAATCCGTTACGATCCAGGAAAGCTAAAAGAACCGGAATGAAGGTTCCGTCGGGGGCGCTACTGTTGCTTTGGCTGCAGAGCGCCCTCGCGCTGTTTGGGCAATCCGGTATTACGATTCGCAACGTGCGCGTGGTGGATGTGGACGCTGGTACTGTCACCGCGCCTCGTACTGTGTATGTCGCGGGGGACCGAATCGTTGCTGCGTCCGGAGCCAGCGGGCCTGGCGCTGTGCGAACGGTGGACGGGACGGGGAAGTTCCTGTCGCCGGGGCTGTGGAACATGCACGGAACCGTATCGCCGCGGGATCCGGGCGCCGGCGTGGAGCGCGGGATCACGGGCGTTCGCGACATGAGCGCGGAGCCTCTTGCCGCGATGCTGGAGTTGTATCGCAAGATCGAGAGCGGAGCGGTGCGCGGGCCGAGGTTGTTAACGGGCGGTCCGGCGGTGGCGTTTTCGTCGGCGACTGAGGCGCGGGCGTGGTTCGACGGGATGTACCGTTCGGAGGCCGACTTTATTCGCTTTGCCGCAGGGATTGGACCAGAGGCGTACATCGCACTGGCGGAACAATCACGAAAATGGCGGTTGCCGCTGGTGGGTCCGCTGCCTGTGGCGGTGCGGCTGGCCGATGCGGTAGCGCTGCGGCAGTCGTCGATCGAAGGTACGGCGGGGTTAGAGCGGGTGGCGTGCGAGGGGTTCCTGTACGCGGGCCGGGACGGGGTGTGGTTCACGCCGATGACGCGGGAAGCGGGCGGGGAACTGGTGCGTTGGATGCGGTCCTGCGGGGCGCGTATGCTGGCGGGCGCGGCGGACGGCGATCTGCATGCCGAACTCGAAGCGATGGTGGCGGAGGCGGGGTTTACGCCGATGGGCGCATTGCGAACGGCAACGTTTGAAGTGGCACGGTTTCTGGGGAGCGACGTCGGGTCGATCGCCGTGGGCAAGCTAGCCGACCTGGTGTTGCTGGACGCGGACCCAACGTCGGACATCCGGAATCTGCGGCGGGTGCGGGGCGTGGCGTTGCGCGGCAAATGGATCGAAGTCCCTACAATGGGTACATCATCGTCACCACCGGGTTCCAGATCCGTCACGCGGCCGCGCGAGGCATCCTTAGCGAAACCTCCGGCTTCATCCGCGAAGCCGGGTTCACGCATTCCCTGACGCCGGCGCGCAACTGTACCTACGGCTGCACGTATTGTTATGTCCCGACGATGGGCTTGTACGGCGGGCTGCAACCGGAAGACTGGCGGCGGTGGGGACAGTTCACGACGTACAAAGAAAATGCGCCGGAATTGCTGGGCAGGCAATTGCGGCCGGGGCAGATCATCTACTGTTCGCCGCTGGTGGATCCGTACCAGCCCGCGGAGGCGGACGAAGTCATGATGCCGGCCATCCTGCGCGCGTTGATCGCCAAGCCGCCGGCGAGGTTCGTGTTGCAGACGCGGTCGCCACTTTGTGTTCGCGACCTTGACCTGTTGTCGGAGTTGTCCGCGCTTACAGAGGTACGGGTGAGCTTTTCCCTGACCACGGATTTGGACGAGGTTCGACGGTTGTACGAGCCGCATTGCGAAGGTCTTGCGGCGCGGTTGGAGGCGATTGGACGGCTGCGGGCAGCGGGCTTGCGCGTGCATGCGACGCTGGCTCCGATGTTGCCGTCGAATCCCGAGGTACTGGCGCGGTTGGCTTGTGAGGCGACGGAGCGCGACCTGATCGGCGATCCGTTTCATGTCCGCGCGACGAAGCGGCATGGGGCGACCACGCGCGAGGCAGCGTTCCGGATTGCGGCGCATCATGCCGGGCACGCGCAGTGGTTCGAGCCGGAGTTCCAGCAGCGGGCCGCGGCGCGGATCGCGACGGTGGCAGACGAGTTTGGCCGGAGATTTCTAACTGGACCCGAAGGGTTCCGATTGTTGACGGTGGAATAAACATCATATGGTGCAAGCGAGCAAAATCCTCGAAAAACTGGGCGTCGATGAAGTTTCAAGCGGCGTGTATTCGACCGAATGGATGCAGGGCGGCGGCGGAGTGCTGGCGTCGACGAGTCCGATCGATGGGTCGCTGGTCGGGAAGGTTCGCATGGGCGATTCCCAGGACTACGACGACCTGATTTTCGAGGCGCAGCGCGCGTTTGCGAAATGGCGCATGGTTCCGGCGCCCAAGCGCGGGCTAATTGTCCGCGAGATCGGGATCGAACTGCGGAAGCACAAAGACGATCTTGCCTCGCTGGTGACGCTCGAAATGGGCAAGCTGTTGGCCGAGGCGAAGGGCGAAGTGCAGGAGATGATCGACATCGCGGATTACGCGGTGGGGTTGTCGCGGCAGTTGTACGGCAACACGATGCATTCCGAGCGTCCCGGGCACCGGATGTACGAACAGTGGCATCCGTTGGGGCCGGTGGGCGTCATCACGGCGTTCAACTTCCCGGTGGCCGTATGGAGCTGGAACGCGCTGATCGCGCTGGTTTGCGGCGATGTCGTGATCTGGAAGCCGTCGCCGAAGACGCCGGTGACAGCCGTCGCCGTGCAGACGATCTGCGCGCGGGTGCTCGAAAAGCATGGCCATGCGGGCGTGCTGAACCTGATTGTGGGCACCGACGATGAGATCGGCAAGCGCATGGCGAAGGACAAGCGGTTGCCACTTATCAGCGCCACCGGATCGTCGCACATGGGTTCGATTGTCGGGGAAGAGGTGGCGGCGCGGCTGGGCCGTTCGCTGCTGGAGTTGGGCGGCAACAACGCGATCATCGCGATGAACGACTGCGACGTCGACATGCTGGTTCGCGCGGTGGTGTTCGGAGCGATCGGTACCGCGGGGCAGCGCTGTACGAGCACGCGGCGGCTGTTCCTGCAAAGCGGGATCGCGGAGCAGGTCACCGCGCGGCTGCTCAAGATTTACGCAGTGCTGGCGATTGGCGATCCGTTCGATGTCAAGACGGTGATGGGTCCGCTGATCGACGAGCAGGCGGTGACGCTGATGCAGACCGGCTTAGACATGATTCGCGATCAGAACGGCGAAGTCCTGTATGGCGGGGAGCCGCTGCACGGGTCCTATGTGAAGCCCTGCATTGTGCGGGCGCACAAGCATATGAAAGTCGTGAAAAACGAGATTTTCGCGCCCATTTTGTACATTTTCGAGTTCGACGACCTGGACGAGGCGATTGAGATTCACAACGCGGTGCCGCAGGGGCTGTCGTCGGCGATGTTTACGACGAATGTTCTGGCGGCGGAGACGTTCCTGAGTCACCGGGG
>JAFDVT010000641.1 GCA_018268875.1 Acidobacteriota bacterium | reverse complement strand
TTGCGAGAACTAGAACCTGAATCTAGCGCGTCTGCCAATTCCGCCACATCCGCATGTGTTGGTGGTGGGTGCGAAATTCTATTGTCGATCACCGCTGCCGGACCTGTCAACTTTTGCGAGCGAACAGTAGCTGCTTTCCTCGATCTGCGCGACTACGGCTTCCGCATAGGCCGCGTCAAGTCTTGGGTCGTTGCCTACTTTTTCCGACAACGAGGCCAGATCGCGATTGGCGTGGGCGGAGGCGAGCAGCCACGCCGCCACACGTTCGCCGGGCAGCGGACGACTGACGATGTACCCCTGAAATTGCGTGACGCCCAGGGCTTGCAGTTCGCGCCACTGGCTCACCGACTCCACGCCTTCCGCGATCACTTGAAAGCTAAGAGCCTGTCCCACCATGACGATCGCCTGCACGATCGCGTGCGAATCCCGATTCATCCGGTTGATGAACGACCGGTCGATCTTGATCGTATCGACCGGCAGGTGCTGCAGGTAGGACAACGAGGAAAATCCGGTGCCAAAATCGTCGATCGAAATGCGGATGCCTCGCCGCCGCAAGCCTTCAATCGCCGGGCTGATCCGTTCATGGTCGCCGGCAAACAGGCCTTCGGTCAGTTCCAGATGCAGCCGGGACGGCGGCAGCTTCGATTCCCGCAAGGCGAACTCCACATCGTCGAACAGCGTGCCCGATAGCACCTGTACCGCGGAGATGTTGACCGCGACAGCCGGTGGAGACGGTACGGATGTCCACTGCGCGGCGACCCGGCAGGCTTCCACAAGGGCCCAACGCCCAATGCCGATAATGTCTCCTGAGCGTTCCGCCATCGGAATGAAATCCAGTGGCGCAATCAGACCGAGGTCGGGGTGGTGCCACCGAAGGAGCGCCTCCATGGTTTCGCACCGCCCGGTGAGCGTCGAAACGATCGGCTGGAAATGAAGCGAAAGCTGGCCGGATGAAACGGCATCGCGCAAGGCCTGCGCAACGCTATGACGGCTCGCCAGATCGTCTGCCAGGGACTGTTCGAACATGCGAACCCGGTTCCGGCCTTCCTGCTTCGCGGAATACATCGCGACGTCGGCCGCGCGAATCAGATCGTCGTCGCTTCGCCCGTGTTGCGGGAACATGGCGATTCCTACCGTCCCGTCGATGCTGACCTCTTCGGCGGCTAGGGGAATCGGCAGCCAAAGACTGGCGCGGAGGCGGTTGGCGATCTCAATCGCACCTTCGCCGTCGCGAACGCCCGGCGCCATCACCACGAACTCATCGCCACCCCAGCGGGCAAGCTCAGCGTCCTCCGGGAGGCTGGCGGCGAGCCTTCTTGCCACCTCGCGCAGGACCAGGTCCCCGGCGTCGTGGCCGCGAACGTCATTTACCTCCTTGAAACGATCCAAGTCGATAAAAAGGACGGCGAAGGCTTGGCCGGTGGCGCTTGCGCTCTTGACGCACGCCGTCAACCTGTTGGAAAAAGTCGCGCGGTTGCTCAATCCGGTGAGCGAATCGGTGGACGCCATCCGGGTGAGCTCCTGCGCGTACCGCGACCGCTCCGCCACTTCCTTCACCAGGTCGCTCGTGCGCTCCCGTATGCGATGCTCCAGATTCTGGTTCGCGTTCTGGAGGTCCACCTGGGCCGTCGCCAGGTCCTGGTACGCCTGCTGCATTTGCGCCAGCAGGGTTTGCCGCGATTCCTGCGCGTGAATCGAACGAAGCACCGCCTCATGGTTGACGCGCGCGGCATGCAGGATCATGAGCAGGTAGCTGAGCGTGAGGAATATTACGGCGGATCCGTTCGCGGAACGGTCGGCCAGCATGAACATCACCGCTGGCGAAAGCGTCATTTGCGTCGCATACGCGGCGGCGAGCCAGAAGGAACTGGCGAGCGTTGTGATGCCGCCACTGGCCAGTGCGCACATGACCATGAGCACCAACGCGCGCTGATCTTCGGGAAACACTGGAAACAGAAAAAAGGCCATCACCTGCCAGGCGGCCCCTTGCAGCAGAATTCCGGCGGCGAACCAACGGATCCCCAACATGCCGTTGCGGCTATCACCCCGTTCCCACCGGCGAATCGCCGTGAGACGGGCCAAGCAAATCGCCATCATTGTGGACCACCACGCCCACATCCTCGGCGCGTAGGCCTGCGAGCCGCCGACTAGCAACACGACGCACGTACACACCACCGCGATGAAGGCGATGCCAAGGCTCGCGTGCTCATACAGGAGCCTTGCGCGCTCCTGATTCACACGTTCCCCGTCGGCCGACTCCCTTGCGGGTTTTGTGGACGTATTCGAAACCACCTATCGGCTTATCGACCACCCGAGCCCGCTCTTTACCGAACGTTTTGGAACGTTACTTCGAAAATTCGGGTACGCCTGAGATTCGGACTTCCGGCCGTCCGGCGACCCGGTAGGCTTCGAGCAGCGCGCCCGCCGCCGGCAGATAAACCGGTTCGGCGGACTCGATCCGGGTCGCGAAGGCCGTGCGGACGATCTCGATCTGGAAGACACCGCCGACCATGCGAACCGGAACCGTCGAGTCGGCGCCGAACACGACATCGCGGACCGCCCGGCCGTAGTCTGCAAGGCTCGTTGCCGCGGACTGCAGAATCCGAATCGCCACGGCGTCTCCTTCGCGCGCCGCTTCGTCCACCTGGCGGGACATGGCCGCGATCTGCTGCCGGGGGAACTCGGGCGTGTAGAAACGATGCAGCAAGTCGTTGACATCCGAAGCGCCGCTGAACGAAAGCAGTTTTTCGCGCAAGGACGTCGCCGGACCCCAGCCTTCCTCCATGCGCAAGGCCGCCCGGAGTGCTTGGCGCGTGACGTCGAAGCCGCCGCCTTCATCTCCAAAGACATAGCCCCAGCCACCGGCGCGAACAGTTTTGCCCGTCGCGTCGCGGCCGAAGGCGATCGAACCGGTGCCGCCGATGACCATTAGGCCGGGTTCGCCGCCGGTTGCGCCGACCAGCGCGATTTCGGCATCGTGGGTGACATATTTCGCGTCGGCCTCAAAAATCTCGTCCAGGAGGTAGGCCTTGTCTTTGGCTCCGCCGCTGAAGCCGGAACATGCTCCGGCGAACCGGAATGGCGCCGTCAAACCCGCCTGTTCCGCCGCCTGGCGAACGCAACCGCCAATCGCAGTGAGGAACTTGGTCCGCGCCTCGGGACCCGTTACATGGTTGCAAGGGCCGCCGCGGCCGTACCCCACAACACGACCCTCCGGATCGCCGATCAATGCGGTGGTACTCGATTGCCCACCGTCGATTCCCAGGTAGTATGTCACTTTGTTTTTGGGGTGTAGGGCTCGATTT
>JAFDVT010000640.1 GCA_018268875.1 Acidobacteriota bacterium | reverse complement strand
TCCAAAGACGCTGGCCGTCCAGGTCGACGAGCAGGAAGGAGGGGATGGTGAAGATCGCGCCGGCGACCAGGGCCTCGCCGACCGAGGCCGCGGTGCGTGTGATGTTCTGTTCCAGGATGCCGCCGCGAAAGCGAGGCAGGCGGAACAACGCCATCGCGATGACGGCTGCGGGGATGGTCGCGGCGACGGTTTGTCCAGCGCGCATGCCGAGGTACGCGTTGGCGGCCCCGAACACAAGCGCCAGGAACAGCCCCAGCGTGACGGACTTCAGCGTCAGTTCCGGCTGCTGAGGCTTCATTTCGCCGCTTCGACTTTGTCGAAGACTAGCGATTGCTCAAACTCGCCCTGCGGCGTCTGGACCTTGGTGACAGCGCTCATGTTCTTGCCGCCAGGGTCCATCTTCATGGTGTTGTTCAGCGTAATCTCGGTGCCCTGATAATCGAGCTTGGTGGTGAAGACGATCGCCTCGCCCTCCCACTTGCCGACCGACTTGGCTTGCGCGCCGCGGATGTCGTTGACCACTTCGCTGCCATCGGTTTTGTACTTGATGACGTAGCTGAGCTTGCCCTGCTCGCCCTCCTGATCCGTGGTGGTAACCAGGTCCGGATCCGTATGGTCGATCTTCATGGTCTGCGATGCGGGAGCGGGCATGGGGCCGAAGTTGCTCTTTTCAACATTCAGCTTCCATTGCCCGGTGAAATTGGGTCTGTCGGCTGCGGACAGGATGCCCGCCGTTAGTACGCAGAGCGTTGTAAGAAACAACCGATGGTGGATCGACATGAGATTCGCCTCCACGAGATTGTACTCCGCAAGTTATTGCTTGTCTAACACAATCGTCATAGCGAACTTGCCCTGCGGCGTGTCGATGGCGTTTGTCACGGTGATGATCTTGCCGTCCGGCGACAGGGCCCAGGTTTCGACCTGCGAAATCTCCATACCTTGGATTTCGCGTTTGCTGCGCACCACAAGGTTGGCGCCTTCCCACGAGGCAACCGCTTTGACATCCTGATTGTTCAGCTTGTTGACGGATTCCGAACCGTCCACCTTGTATTTCAGTTCGGTGGTTCGTTCGCCCTGGTCGCCGCCCTGCGTGGTTTTCGAAAAGACTTCATTGTCCTTCTGCGCGATGATGCGTTCGAACTTTTTCGGCTTGGGGATGGGGCCGAAGTCGCTCTTGTCGGCGTTCATCTTCCAGTTGCCGGTGAAGTTCGGCTTTTCCTGCGCGAAGGACAGGGACGAGGTGGCGAGGGTGATCAGCGCCAGGGCCGGCACGACGGCCAGTAAAGTACGGCGATTCATAGATTCACCCTCAGAGTAACGCGCAATGATGTCAGAAAACTGACAAGTGCCCGCGGAGAGCCTCAGCCCGCTCCGGCGGAGGCCTTGGCGTTTGGCGGACGTTCGCACCAGGCGGCCTTCAAAAAGTCGCGATTGGTGCGGGCGATCACTTCGAGCGGAATTTCCTTGGGACACGCCGCTTCGCATTCGCCGATGTTGGTGCAACTGCCGAACCCTTCCGCGTTCATCGCCGACACCATGTGCAGCGCGCGGCGATCGCGTTCAGGCTGGCCTTGCGGCAACAAGCCGAGATGCGAAATCTTGGCGCCGGTGAACAGCGCCGCCGCCGCGTTGGGACAGGCCGCCACGCAGGCGCCGCAGCCGATGCAGGCCGCCGCGTCCATGGCGCGATCGCTGTCTTCCTTGGGAACCGGAATCGTGTTGCCGTCCTGCGCGCTGCCCGTCGATACGGAAACGAACCCGCCCGCCTGAATGATACGGTCAAACGAGTTGCGATCCACCACCAGGTCCTTGATCACCGGGAAGGCGGAGGCGCGCCAGGGTTCCAGGAACAGTTCGTCCCCGTCCTTGAAATGGCGCATCGACAGCTGGCACGTCGTGGTGGCGCGTACGGGACCGTGCGGAACGCCGTTGATCATGAACCCGCACGAACCGCAGATGCCTTCGCGGCAGTCGTGTTCGAACGCCACCGGCTCCTCGCCCTTGGCGATCAGATGTTCGTTCAACACGTCCAGCGCTTCGAGCATGGACATTTCCGGGTCGGCATCCGGCAGGTCGTAGCGGACCATCTTGCCTTCCGACGAAGGGCCTTTCTGGCGCCAGATGTTTAAGGTCAGTCTCATCTACTTGTAGCTCCGTTGCGACGGGTGGACGTATTCGAAATCCAGCGCTTCCTTATGGGCTTCCGGAGTGGCGTTGGCGCCCTTGTATTCCCACGCCGCCGCGTACTGGAAGTGTTCGTCGTCGCGCTTGGCCTCGCCGTCTTCGGTGGCGTGTTCCTCGCGGAAGTGGCCGCCGCAGCTTTCCTCGCGGGCCAGAGCATCGCGGCACATCAGTTCGCCCAGTTCCATAAAGTCGGCCACGCGGCCGGCCTTTTCCAGGGACTGGTTGAGCTCCTCACCGGCGCCCAGCACGCGAACGTCCTGCCAGAACTCCTCGCGCAGCTTGGAGATCGCCTGAATCGCGTCCGAAAGCCCCGCCTTGTTGCGCGACATGCCGCAGGCGTCCCACATCAGCTTGCCCAGGTCGCGATGGAAGGCGTCCACGCTACGCTTGCCGTTGATGCCCAGGAACTTCTTGGTCTGCGTCGCGACGGCATTCACCGCTTCCCGCGCTTCCGGACCATCGGCGTTATAGTCGCCCGGCTTCACGTTTGCCAGGTAATTGCCGATCGAGTACGGAATAACAAAGTAGCCGTCCGAAAGACCCTGCATCAGCGCGCTCGCGCCCAGGCGATTGGCGCCGTGGTCGGAAAAGTTCGCTTCGCCGATAGCGAACAGACCGGGAATCGTGGTCTGCAGGTTGTAATCCACCCACAAGCCGCCCATCGTGTAATGGATGGCCGGGTAGATGCGCATCGGAACCTTGTACGGGTTGTCGCCGGTGATGCGTTCGTACATCTCGAACAGATTGCCGTACCGTTCGGCGATCGTGCTTTCGCCCAGCCGCTGAATGGACTGCCCGAAGTCGAGATACACGCCCAGGCCCGTGTCGCCGACGCCGCGGCCTTCGTCGCAGACGTACTTCGCGTTGCGCGAGGCCACATCGCGAGGCACGAGATTGCCAAAACTCGGATAACGGCGTTCGAGGTAATAATCGCGCTCGTTTTCCGGAATGTCCTGCGGCTTGCGCTTGTCGCCGGCGGTCTTGGGAACCCAGATGCGCCCGTCGTTACGCAGCGATTCCGACATCAGCGTCAGCTTGGACTGGTAGTCGCCGGACACCGGGATGCAGGTCGGATGGATCTGCGTGTAACACGGATTGCCGAACAGTGCGCCTTTGCGGTGCGCGCGCCAGATGGCCGTGCAGTTGGAGCCTTTGGCGTTGGTCGACAGGTAGTACACGTTGCCGTACCCGCCGGTGCCGAGCACCACGGCGTCCGCCATGTGGGACTCGATCTTGCCGGTCACCAGATCGCGCGTCACGATGCCTTTGGCCGTGCCGTTGACGACGATCAGGTCCAGCATTTCGGTGCGCGGATACATCTTCACCTTGCCCGCGCCGATCTGCCTCGACAGTGCCTGGTACGCGCCCAACAGAAGCTGCTGGCCCGTCTGCCCCCTGGCGTAAAACGTTCGCGACACCTGGGCGCCGCCGAAGGACCGGTTGGCCAGCATGCCGCCGTACTCACGGGCGAACGGCACGCCTTGCGCCACGCACTGGTCGATGATGTTGACGCTGATCTGCGCCAGGCGGTAAACGTTCGATTCACGGGCGCGGAAGTCGCCGCCCTTTACCGTGTCGTAAAACAGCCGGTAGACCGAATCGCCGTCGTTCTGATAGTTCTTGGCGGCGTTGATGCCACCCTGCGCGGCGATGGAATGCGCGCGGCGAGGCGAATCCTGAAAGCAGAAGCACTTGACGTTGTAGCCAAGTTCGCCCATGGTGGCGGCGGCGGAAGCGCCCGCCAATCCCGACCCGACGACGATCACCGTGTACTTGCGCTTGTTGGCCGGGTTCACCAGCTTGTAGCCGAACTTGGCGCGCTCCCAGCGCGTCTCGATGGGCCCGGTGGGGGCTTTGGACTCTAGCTGAAACGTGGACATGGCGTCAGATACTCGATTCCACTGGCTTGATGATGCCGGCCAGGACGGCAGCCGGGATGGAGCTGAAACCCAGGAACATCGCGATGGCGATCGCTTTGGCGGCGGCGCGGATGCGCGGCGAATACTTGGGGTGCCCGAACCCCAGCGTCTGCGTCAGGCTCCAGATGCCGTGGTACAGGTGCAGGCACAGCATGGCCATCGCAACGATGTAGAACAGCGAGATGAACCACACCTGGAAGCCGGCCACCAGGTTTTCGTACGCGTGGCCCTCTTCAAAGGGAGTGCCGCCCACGCCGACCGTGAAGTGCAGCAGGTGGTAGACGATAAAGGCGGCCAGGATCGGGCCGCTCATGTACATCGTGCGCGAAGCGTACGACGACACGATCGATTCCTTTTTGACGTATTGATAGCGCCGCGCGGAACTGTTGCGGCTCCACAAAGAAGCGGCGGACCAGATGTGCAGGAACACCATCACCAGCAGCGTGATGCGGGTTCCCCACAAAACAGCCGGCATGGACTTCAGCATGGCGGCGTAGTCGTCGAAATGTTTCTGTCCGAGGAATACGCCGAGATTGCCCGCCAGATGTCCGATCAGAAATCCGAACAGAACAAGCCCGGAAACCGCCATTACGGCTTTCTTGCCGATTGTGGCATTCCAGAAGCGGGCGGTTTTCGATGACGCTTCCAGTTGGACCGCGGATGCACTCATAATCTGTTGTCCATGGTTTGAGGTGACGTTGAGGAAGAGGAGGGTCCCAAACATTCGATTCTAACTCCGCGAAACCAGTTGGCGCTATCGCGGGTTCCGGCGTCAAGGCCGGTATAATGAAAGCACTCGCCGGGTCTTTTCATCTCGCGGGGCCCTTGTACGCCTGGTCCCAACCTCATGTTTCATTGGTTCGAACGTCGAGTAGATGCCTATCCGGAGTCGGTTCCACCCGAGTTCCCGGCCGGATTGCTGCGCTTTGTGTGGAGTTGCAGCAAAGGGATGCGAGGCTACATCCTGGCGATGACACTGCTGACAGCGGGCATCGGCGTGTTCGAAGCGGCGCTGTTCGGCCTCATCGGACGCGTGGTCGATTGGCTGGACATCACAAAACCAGCGAGGTTCTGGGAAAAGCAGGGCGGCAATCTATTGCTGCTCGCGGCACTGCTGCTGGCCAGTACGGCGATGTTCGCGCTGCAATCGCTGATCAAACACCAGGCGCTTACGGGCAACTTTGCGATGCGCCTGCGCTGGCAGTTCCACCGGCGCATGCTGGCCCAAAGCATGAGCTTTTATCAGGACGAGTTCGCCGGAAGAGTATCCGCCAAAGTCCTGCAAACGGCGATGGCCGTGCGCGACACGTGGATGATCGCCGCGGAATTGCTGGTGTTCGTCATCATTTATTTCGTCACCATGACGAGCGTCGCCGGAGGATTCGGCGCATGGCTCATCCTGCCGTTTGCAGGCTGGGTGTTTCTGTACGTCGTTACGCTGTCGTACTTCGTACCTCGCCTGGGCCGCGTGGCGCATGCGCAGGCGGACGCAAAATCCCTGATGACCGGGCGAATCACCGACGCCTACACGAACATCGCCACCGTAAAGTTGTTCTCGCACGCCGGGCGCGAAGCCACCTATGCCCGCGGCGCGATGGACGAGTTTTTGCAAGCCGTAAGAATCCAGTTGCGCCTGGTCACATGGTTCGAAATCGTCAATCAGGCGCTCAGCATGCTGCTCATCATCTCCACGGGCGGCGTCGCGCTGTGGCTGTGGACCCGGGGACAAGCGGGGGTCGGCGCGGTGGCCGCCACAACGGCGATGGCCTCACGGCTGAACGGCATTTCGCACTGGGTGATGTGGGAAATGGCGGCGCTGTTCGAACACATTGGCACCGTACAGGACGGCATCAATACGCTGTCGAAGCCAATGGCCATTGTGGACGCTCCCGAGGCCAGAGCGATACAGGTTCCGCGCGGCGAGATCCGCTTCGAAGACGTTCATTTTTCCTACGGCGCAACCAACGGCCGCCGCGTGATCGACCACCTGAACCTGCACATCCGTCCCGGCGAAAAAATCGGATTGGTTGGAAGGTCGGGCGCCGGTAAGAGCACGATCACCAATCTGCTGCTGCGTTTTTACGACATCGAAGGCGGCTGCATTCTGATCGACGGTCAGAACATCGCGCAAGTCACGCAGGACAGCCTGCGCGGCCAGATCGGCATGGTGACGCAGGACACTTCGCTCCTGCATCGTTCCGTGCGCGAAAACATTTTGTACGGCCGTCCCGACGCGTCCGACGAAGAAATGGAAGCCGCCGCCCGCAAGGCGGAGGCGCACGACTTCATTCAACTGCTGACGGATCCGAAGGGCCGCACGGGGTACGACGCGCATGTCGGCGAACGCGGCGTCAAGCTTTCCGGCGGTCAACGCCAGCGCATCGCGATCGCGCGTGTGATGCTCAAGGACGCGCCCATTTTGCTGCTCGACGAAGCCACCAGCGCCCTCGATAGCGAAGTGGAAGCGGCCATCCAGCAAAGCCTCTATCGCCTAATGGAAGGCAAGACCGTGGTGGCCATCGCCCACCGCCTGTCGACCATCGCCGCGATGGACCGTCTGATTGTTCTCGACCACGGGCGTATTATTGAGGAAGGGGCACATCGCGAGTTGCTGGCCCGCGACGGCGTGTATGCGCGGCTTTGGGCACATCAAAGCGGCGGATTCCTTGGCGAAGTTGACGAGGAAGACGGAGATAGCGCCGTGGCAGGGGACCCAGGCAACGTGCTGGCGAAATAACTGTCACAAGGATAAGGAGACAAGTAGAGTGGAGCAACTAGATCTACTGAAAATGAAGTATCAGTCGGTGCTCAACACCATTACGCAGAAAGGTGTGCGTCTGAAGCATTTGCACATCGACGGCGGCAAGCTGTTCATGCAGGGCGCCGCGCCCTCTGAAGAGGCGAAGAACGATGTGTGGAACCAGATCAAATTGGTCGACGCGAACTATTCCGCCGACCTGATCTGCGACCTGAGCATCGACACCAGCCTGGCGCCGCCCGCGCCCGAACAGACCACCTACACCGTCGTCGCCGGCGATTCGCTCTGGAAGATCGCGGCCAACAAGCTTGGCAACGGCGCGCTGTATCCGAAGATCATCGCAGCCAACCCGGACCGCCTGAAGGATGAGAAGTCGGTCATCCACCCCGGCGACATCCTGATCATTCCGGACGCTTAGTCCAACTGGTATTCCGAGGGGGCGGCGGCCGTAGTAGTTGAGCCGCTCTCTCGGAATCGACGAAACTGTAAGCTTGACCGGCGACATCCGCATCCACGACAACTTCCCTTCCCGTTACCTCGAACGTTCGCGGCGCATTCTGGTGTATCTTCCGCCAAGCTACGAACGAGCCCGCACCTTCCGGTACCCTGTCCTCTATCTTCACGACGGCCAGAACGTCTTCGATCCCCACACGTCGTTCATCCCCGGCGAGGAATGGGAAGTGGATGAGACCGCCGAATCCCTGATCCGGTCCCGCTACATCCGACCGCTCATCATCGTCGCCATCTACAATGCCGGCGAGTTCCGCCTCGACGAATACACGAACACCCGAGATCACCATGGCCGTGGCGGCAAAGCGGACCTGTACGGACAGTTCCTGATCGAGGAACTCATGCCGTTTATCGAAGCGAATTACCGCGCGCGCTCCGAACCTCGCAACGTCGGCATTGGAGGCTCGTCGTTAGGCGGTCTTGTGACGCTGTATCTCGGCATGAAACATCCGGAGCGGTTCGGCAAGCTCGCGGTGATGTCGCCGTCGGTGTGGTGGAACCAGCGGGCGATTTTGAAGGTGATCCCGGAAACGTTCCCAACGCCGCGGCCTCGGATTTGGCTCGACATCGGCACCGGCGAGGGCGACAACACGGTTCTGGATACGCGCCTGCTGCGCGACGAACTGGTTCGCAAAGGCTGGGACCCGCGTCGCGACCTGCATTATGTGGAAGCCGAAGGCGCGCAACATACGGAGGCCGCCTGGCGGGCACGTGTCCCGGCCATGCTGCGGTTCCTGTTTCCGCGCTACTAGTCGCCGGACGCTACCGTGTTTTCTTCTTTGCGGCCGCCGCTGGCCGGCGCTTGGACGTGGGAGCCGTCTTCTTTTTGGCGGGCGCGGCCTTCTTCACCACCACCACAGGCGGCGGCGTGTAGGACACCGGCGTGAACTCTTCCGGTGCGTCCGCGTACAACCGGCGGTAAAAATCCGCGTTGCGCAGGACGCTTTGGACATAGCCTCGCGTCTGGTCAAACGGGATCGTTTCCACCCATTCGGCAGGCTCCCGGAACGACGACGCCGGGCTCACCTTCAGCCAGCCTCCGACACGGCCCATGCCCGCGTTATAGGAAGCGATGGTGTGTTCGATCTTCTGGTTGAAATAGTTGAACATGCTGCGCAGGTGAAAGGCGCCCATGCGGATGTTGACTTCCGGGTTGAACAGCAGCGCGTTGGAATAACCGCGGATGCCCATGCGGCGGGCCAGTTCGCGGCCGGTGGGCGGCATGATCTGCGACAG
>JAFDVT010000063.1 GCA_018268875.1 Acidobacteriota bacterium | reverse complement strand
TCGATGTCTTGCTGCATGTGCGGAAAAATCTATTATCGCGTGCTAGGGATAAAACCGCCGAGCGCCCGCATGATCTTGCCCCACAAGGCGCGGCCCAGTTCGGGGAGTTCCTCCATGCGAACCGGGATCGCCTGGATGTGCAGGCCGGCCATTTCGTCGGTGGCGTCGGGTCCCCATTCGACGCGCTTCGGCGGGTTCGACGGGTTGCGCGGGTTGGCGGCTGAGTTGTCGTAAACGAACTCCATCTCGACCTTGGTGCCGGCGGGCAAACGGATGGGCCGGCGGTAATAATACTGTTCCTGCCAGTTGAAGTCCCAGTCGTCGATGCGGATGAGGGTTTGCTTTTTGCCGTTGGGCAGCGTGGCCCAACCTGTCATGCGTTTGCAGATGTAGTGGGCGTGGGGAATGATGCCGACCACGTCGACGTCGATGGGAATCGTGAAGTAATCGGTGACCTTGTAGGCCGCGTCCCCAGGCGCGATGTCGATGGCTTTCGACACCAGCGCGATGTCGACGATGCGCTTGGGCGGCGGGTCCTTCGTGAGGTACAGGCCGATGCGGCTACGGTCCTGTTCGGGCCTGCCGGACGGATGGTAGTGGATCTGCATCACAAGGTCATGCCCGGGTTGCAGGCGGCTGGCGGTGCCGGTTGGGGATTGAAACGGCGCGAACCCGGGCGACCATCCGCCGAGGCTTCCCGAAGGCAGGAACCCAGGTACGCCGAAGCAGGAATAGGTTCCGGTCGCAGACGCGCGTTTGCGGGCGGTTTTCGAGCCATCGGTGAAGAACAAGGCGTGATGCACGGTGTCACGCGAACCCGGTTGGAATTCCCACGCCTTGACGTAGCCTGCGACCGCGAGCGGAATGACGAAGCACTGGTACAGGTCATTGCCGCCGGCCGGTACGTCGAAGGCGACAGGCATTTCGAGCACGACATCGGGTTCGCCGAGTTGCCATTCGCCAGCCTTGAAAACGGGAGGCGGCGGTTCTTTGGCGGGATTGCCTCGCGGCGCGCCGGCTTTGGCCCAGTCCAGGATGAGCTTTTTCTCGTTGGCCGTCAGCGCGCGCGATCCCGCAAAATCGCCTTCCACGGCTTTCCACGGCGGCATGATGTTGCGGTCCACCACCTTGGCGATCTCCGCAATGTGCGACTTCGCGTCCTGGTACGTCAACAGCGGAAACGGCGCGACCTCGCCCGGGCGGTGGCAGGCGGCGCACTTGGCATGCAGCAGCGGCGCGACCTGGGTCGCGTAATCCACCGCCGATAGCGTGACCGCAAGAAGCAGAATCATCGCTGCATGCCGTATTCGCCGGCGCCGTAGGATCGCGCATCCATCGGGTTCAGGCGGCGCATGATGGCCGGTGGGGCGATTTTCGAATGCGACACCGTGCACAGGTACTCGGGGATTTCCCAAACCTCGCGGGCGGCGGTGGCCCACTCGATGCGGTCAAAACGCTTGAGGTTGAGCGGGCGCGAGTAACCTCGCAATGTCTTTTCGCCGGCGGGATTGTAGTAGTGCTCGAAGTACGACAGGGCGAGTTCGCGAATGCTGCGGTACACGGGTTCGCGGCCGCGCAGACCGGCGTAGTTCGACTTGGCGACCGAGCCCCAATGGCCGTGCACGCGATAGACGGCGAGGACGTGGTCGTCGTCGCGCACCGAGGTGAGGTCGACGAGCAGCGGCGGATGGCCGAGTTCGCGGAGGGCGGCGGCGGCAAACAGCGCGCCTTCCATGCAGTGCGCCTTGCCGTGCCGGGAAACGAGCACGGGCGAATAACAGGTTTCGAGCTTGTTGTAGCGAATCTGTTCATCCAGATAACGCTGCACGCCGTACGGGTTTTTCAGGGACAAGTAGAGCTTGCGCTCCATACGTCTCATGCTACCCTGCCGGTTTGCAGATGAACCTGGTTCGGCGCGCGGTGGTTTGCGGATCGTGCGGCCAATCTTCGGAACAGATCCAACCCAATTCCGGTGGAGAGAGCGGGGCTCCCGACCTCGACACGCGTCCGCATGGGCCTGTGCGATCGACGATTTCGTTCTGGATGCAGCGGTGCCCGCATTGCGGCTACTGCGCGGCGGATATTTCCGCGATCCACGAACAGGCCGCCGATTTGATCGGCGAGGAAGAATACCAGAATCAATTGACCGATTTGCGGTTCCCGGCCAAGGCTTGCGAGTTCCTGGCGCACGCGCTGATTCTGGAACGCGTCGGGCAGCGTGCCGATGCCGGCTGGACGTCGCTCCACGCAGCCTGGGTTTGTGACGATCACGACGGCCAAGGTCAGGCGCTCGCGCGGGGTAAGGCGCTCGAATACTGGCGCAACGCGAAGTTAGCGGGCGAGGATTTTGCGGAACCTGAGCTCGAACCCGCGCTCGCGGTGGACTTACTGCGGCGGATGGGACGTTTTGAAGACGCGCTGATCAACTGCAACCAGGCGCTCGATGGCGGTGAAGAACCGTTGGAGCCTCTGATCGAACATTTGCTGCGTTTTGAAAAGTCGCTGATTCAGGGGCGCGATACCGGTACGTACCGGCTGTGCGATCTACCCGCATTCCAGGCCTGATCTATATAATGAACTTAGC
>JAFDVT010000639.1 GCA_018268875.1 Acidobacteriota bacterium | reverse complement strand
CCTGCGCGTTCTCGCGGAACCTTCGATCTTCTGGTTCGCCGTGGCGATCTCGGTAGCCGCGGTGCTATCCAAGCTGCTGGGCTGTGGACTCGCGGCGCGAAGCCTGGGACGGCGCACCGCGACGCAGATCGGCGTTGGTATGGTGCCACGCGGCGAGGTGGGAATGGTAGTGGCGCAGATCGGCATGACGATGGGCGTGGTGCCGCCGCATGTGTACGGCGTTGTCGTCTTCATGGCGATCCTCACGACGGTGATCGCGCCGCCGCTGTTGGCGATCGCGTTCCGCGGCGAAGAATGCGGCCCATCGGAAGAACGCTTTCAGTTGGGTTAATCCGTGGCGCTTCGGTATGATCGGAACGACCGACCATGGCAGTCCCTTCGATCCTGGCGTTACCCTTTCTCCTCCTTGTTGCGGCGGACTCTCCTGATTTCGACAAACAGGTAAAGCCGATCCTCGCATCGCGCTGCGAACCGTGCCACCGGCCGGGCGGAAAACTTGTCGCGATGTCCACCGTCGACGATGCCCGCAAAGCCGGCATGCGCATCGTGGACGCGATTTCCGGCGCCACGCCGCGCATGCCCAAGGGCGGCAAGCCGCTCGATGCGGCGGACGTCGACGTGATTCGCAAGTGGGTGGCCGCCGAGGGCACCTGGTGGTCCTTCCGACCGCTTCCCGCCAAAGCGGACCCGAACGCTTCGATTGATTCGTTTATCGCAGCAGGACTGGCCAAGGCAGGCATCGCCGCGTCGCCCGAGGCCGATCGCCGCACCTTGATTCGCCGCGTGTACTTCGACCTGCATGGCTTGCCTCCGACACTGGCCGAAGTGGAGGCGTTCGTCGCCGACAAGGACCCGCAAGCCTACGAAAAGCTGGTGGACCGTCTGCTGGCATCGCCGCGTTATGGCGAACGCTGGGCGCGCCACTGGCTGGACGTTGCGCACTACGGCGATTCGCACGGCTACGACAAGGACAAGCCTCGCAACAACGCGTGGCCCTATCGCGACTGGGTGATCGACGCGTTCAACAGCGACAAACGCTACCCGCTATTCATCCAGGAACAGGTGGCCGGCGACGTTCTGTTTGCGCCGAATCCCAAATCGTTGATCGCCACCGGATTCCTCGCGGCCGGGCCGTGGGATCTTGTCGGCCATGCCGAATTGAAGGAAGGCAGCACCGAGAAAGACAACACCCGCCTGCTCGATCGCGACGACATCGTCGCCCAAGTGATGTCGTCGTTCACCAGCACCACGGTGCACTGCGCGCGCTGCCACGATCACAAGTTCGACCCGATCCCGCAGGAGGATTATTACAATCTGCAATCGGTGTTCGCTGGCGTGGATCGCGCGGACCGCCCGTTCGACGACGACATGGGCGTCTACGCAAAGCGCCTCGCGCTGATGGAAAAGCGCCGCGCCGCCCAAGTGAAGCTGCAACCGTGGCTCGACAAAGTGGAGTTCGCGAGGTCGCCGGAAATCGACGCGCTCACCGACCGCATCCAGGACGGCAAGCTGCTCGCCATCCACATCGGTACGCCGAAGACGCCCGCCGAAGCGGAAGAAAAGAAGCGCCTGCAGGATCGCGTCGCCGCCGACACGGCCAAGCGCAAGGAACTAGTGGATGCCATGGTGGGTCCCGCGACGTACGAGGCGATTGCCCGTTACGAAGCGGAGGCAAAGGCCGTGGACGACGAGATCGCCACGCTGCCGAAGCCTCGTTTTATTTATGGGCCGGCCGCGTACTTCCCGCGCATGGGGACGTTCCGGCCGTCGCTGGAACCTCGCCCTGTCCACGTGCTGAACCGCGGTAGCGTGACCGCGCCCGGCAAACTCGCGCATCCGGCCGGGTTGCGGGTTTTGAACAACGTTCCCTTCCCGTCCGGCGACCGTCGCGCGGCCTTGGCGCTATGGCTTTCGAGCGAGGACAACGTGCTCGCCTGGCGGTCCATCGTGAACCGTGTGTGGCATTATCACTTCGGTTCGGGCATCGTCGATACGCCGAACGATTTCGGACGCATGGGCGGCAAGCCCTCGCACCCGGAGTTGCTCGATTGGCTGGCTGTCTGGTTCCGCGACGATGCGCAGGGTTCGATGAAGAAGCTGCACCGCCTGATCCTGACGAGCAAGACCTACAAGCAGTCGTCGCAACACCGCGACGATGCGGCCAAGATCGACGGCGATAACCGGCTGTTGTGGCGCATGAACCGTACGCGTCTCGATGCGGAATCCACGCGCGATTCGGTACTGGCCGCCGCCGGCGTGCTGGACCTGACAATGGGCGGCCCCGCGGTGCGCATGTTCTGGTTCAAGGACGACCATTCGCCCGTGTACGATTACGCAAAGTTCGACCCAACGACGCCCGGCGCCTACCGGCGGTCGATTTACCGGTTCACGGTTCGCAGCGCTCCAGATCCATTCATGGATCGCCTGGATTGCCCCGATCCTTCCGTGTTGACGCCCGCGCGAACCACGACGTTGACGGCCGTGCAGGCGCTGGTGATGTTGAACGACCCGTTCATGATCCGGCTGTCACGCGAGCTCGCCACGTCGGCCAAAACGCCGGAAGAGGCCGTTCGACGGGTGCTGTTACGCGATGCGACGCCCGCGGAAAAGACCGCGTTCGCTGATTACACAAAGAAGCATGGGCTCGAGAACCTGTGCAGATTGTTGCTGAATACCAATGAGTTCCTTTTCGTCGATTAAGGCCTCCAGCCGCAGGCAGTTTCTGTTCACCCACGGCGGTGGACTGGGCGGCATCGCGCTGGCCAGCATGTTGCATGGCCAGGCTCCCAAGGCCAAGGCCAAGCGAGTGGTGCAGTTGTTCATGTCCGGAGCGGCGTCGCAATGCGACACGTTCGATTACAAGCCGCTGCTCATCCAGAAGGCCGGGCAGAAATGGGATCCGGGCGAGAAGGTGGAACTGTTCCAGTCCAACCCCGGCGTCGTGATGCCGTGTCCGTGGGATTGGAAGCAGTACGGCCACAGCGGCAAATGGGTGAGCGGTTTGTTCCCGCACCAGGCGCAATGCGTGGACGACATGGCATTCGTCCATTCGGTGATGTCCAAGTCCAACGTGCATGGTCCGGCGACGTTCATGCAGAACACCGGGTTCATCCTTCCGGGGTTCCCCAGCGCCGGAGCCTGGGTGTCGTACGCATTGGGCAGCCTGAACGAGAATCTGCCGGTGTTCGTGGTGTTGCCGGATCCGCGAGGCGTGCCTCCCAATGGTCCTGCGAACTGGTCCAACGGGTTCCTGCCGGCGGCGCATCAGGCGATGGTGATCCAGCCGAGTTCTCCGTCGCCGATCCACGACCTGCATCCTCCTACCGATAGCGGGTTCATCACCGGGGATAGCGAGAAAGACAGCCTGGCGCTGCTTCGTCAGATGAACCGCGCGCATCAGAAATCGCACGACGGGGACTCGCGCCTGGAGGCCCGCATCGCCTCCTATGAGATGGCGGCTCGCCTGCAACTGTCCGCGCCCGAGGTGATGGACATCAGCAAGGAATCCGACGCGACCAAGAAGCTATATGGTCTGGATCGCGAGATCACCGCGGACCTCGGCCGGCGGTGTCTGATCGCGCGGCGTTTGCTCGAACGCGGGGTTCGCTTTGTGCAGTTGTGGAGCGGGGCGGACAACGGGTTCCCTCGGCGCAACTGGGACAGCCACGAAAATCTGCTGAAGGAT
>JAFDVT010000638.1 GCA_018268875.1 Acidobacteriota bacterium | reverse complement strand
GGCGAACAGCGAACGTAGAATCGCCTGTGAAAGCGGCACCCTGAGGACGAAGAGCGTACCTTCGCCGGGCTTCGATTCGATGGAGATGGTGCCTTTCAAGGACTCGACGGTGGACCGTACGATGTCCAGGCCCACGCCGCGGCCGGCGACCTCCGATACTTGCGTGGCGGTGCTGAATCCTGGTTCAAACAAAAAGTCGTTGAGAGCCGCGCCGTGTAGTTGCGCCGCCTGCGAAGGACTGACAAGGCCTTTGCGCAAGGCGGTGGCGCGAATGCGATCGGCTTGCAGACCTTCACCGTCGTCACGAACCTGGAAAACCGCCGTGGAGCCTTCGCGCATCACGTGCACGGAAATCTGTCCCGCGGCCGGTTTTCCTCGCGAAACGCGAGTTTGTGGGTCTTCGATGCCGTGGGACACGGCATTGCGCAAAAGATGATCAAGGGGCGCCGAAAGCGCGTCCAGCGTGGCTTTGTCGAGCAGCGTTCCGGAGCCTTCGATTGACAGTCCGGCTTCCTTGCCCAGAGTTCGGGCGGCGATGCGAACCGTGCGATCGAGTCGCGAGGCGATGGTCGAAACGGGCGCCATGCGCATTTGCAGGATCTTGTCCTGCAACTCTGCGCTGAACTTCGCATAGCGGCCGCGCGTATTTTCGAAATCCGACGCGAGCGTGGATAGCTGTGCCTCGACGGTGACGAGATCGGACGTCGTCTCGGAAAGATCGCGCGAGAGCAGATGGAAGTCCGTATAGCGGTCGAACTCCAACGCGTCAAAGCCGGCGCGTCCGGATTCGAGCGCGTTCCAGGCGTTGCTCACGCCCGGCGAATACGTGGCGTACTCGGTCTCAAGACGCTGCGCAATCCTCTGGCAGCGGCGGATGGTCAGCGCCAATTCGTCCAACTGGCGGCGCTGCGCCGACAACTGCGTGTCCCACCCGGAACGAACGACGGAGAACTCGCCGACGAGTTCGAGCGCCGTGTCCAAACGATCGAGGCCTACGCGAACGGTGGGCGATTCGGCGGGTTCCTGCTGCTGCGGTGTTTCAACGACAGGCGGCTCCGCGGGCGTCGGTGGTGCGACCGCGACTTCAGGCGCCTTGTCTAGCGACGCGTATTCGGCGTGCAGGTCGTCTGCCGCGGCGGCCGGTATTGTTCCTCCGTTGGCGATGGTGTCGGCGATCGTGTCCAACGTGCGTGAGAACAGGTCGCCGGTTTCGACCGTAAAGCTCCGCTTGCGGTCATGGACGCTGTCGAGAACATCCTCCATCGCGTGGGCGAGGCGGGACAGATCGGTGAGCCCGACCATCGCCGCGGAACCCTTCAGCGTATGAACGGCACGACGGACTTCGAGCAATGCGGTCGCGCGCGCCGTCGGGTTGTTACGAGCCACGCGCATTTGTTTCCAGGCGCGGTCCAACAGTTCGCGGCCTTCGTCGAGAAAGCCCTCGACCAGATCCTGCGGGACGTGTAGGGCCGTCGCGGTTCGCGGTTTTTCAGCAACAGGCGCCGCTACGGCGGGGGACGCCTCGCCGCCTTCTTCTTCGCGCAACTGCCCTTCGAGCTGCCGCAGCGCGTCGCGGAACAGCTCGAGCGCCTCGTCGTCGAAAGGCATCGCGCCATTGACAATCGCCTCGGCAAGGTCTTCGGCGCCCTGCGCGATTTCCGACGCGTCGGCGAGGCCCACCGCTGCCGTGACGCCCTTCAGGTTGTGGGCGATGCGGTGCAGTTCGGCAATGGCCGGTTCGCGCGTTTCCTCGGTGGCGAGCAGCGCGAGGCATTCCGTGGCCAGCGGAAGGTATTCGCGAGCTTCCCGGTAAAACCCGGCCAACAATTCTTTGTCGAGCGTCGGCATAGGTTCCTGCTATGTCCTGCGGACAGGGGTGCGACGCGGCGCGTCCTGCTCCACGTAATCGGCTGGCAAGCGGAACCGGCTGATCGAGGAATTCAACTCGTCTGCCAGATCGACCAGGCGCCGCGTGGATTCTTCCGTGACCTGCGCGCCGTTGGCCGTCTGCTTTGTGACGTGCGAGATTCCTTCGACGTTCTTGGCGACCTGTTCCGAGCCCGCCGCCTGCTGCCGGGAGGCGGCCGAAATGCCGGCCACCAGATCGGCCATCTGGTGCGACACATCCTCGATATCGCGAAGGCGCTGGCCGGCTTCGTTCGCCAGGCGCGAGCCGTTCACCACTTCGCGCGTCGTTTCTTCCATCGCCGCGACAGCCTCAGTCGTATCGCCCTGCACCGACTTGATAATGGTGGCGATCTTTTTAGCCGATTCCGCGGCGCGCACGGCGAGGCGTTCCACTTCCTCTGCGACTACGGCGAAGCCCTTGCCGGCCTCGCCCGCCGCCGACGCCTGGATCGAGGCGTTCAACGCCAGAATGCTGGTGCGATCCGCGATATCGACGATCAACCGGACGATTTCGCCGATTTCCTGCGAGCTTTCGCCCAGCCGCTTGATGCGCTTCGAGGTTTCCTGCACACGGCTGCGGATGGCGTTCATGCCGTCGATGGTCTTGCCCACGGTCGCGGAGCCGCCCTTGGCATCGCGCAGGGCGCGGTCGGCGATCTCGGCCGCCTGCAGGGCCGAATGCGAAACGTTTTGAATCGAGAGCGCCATGTCCGCGATCGCCGAGGAGGCATGCGCGATGGCGGTCGACTGGGTCGACGATCCGTAGGCGAGCTGCGAGGCCGTTTGCTGCACTTCGGCGGCCGATTTCGTCACTTGCACGGTGGTGGTCTGAACGCTGGAAATAATCTGCCGCAGTTCGACCAGCATGTAGTTGAACGCGTCGGCGATCGCTCCGGTGACATCCGCGGTCACTTCGGCGTCGCGCGTCAGGTCGCCCGTGGCGACGCCCGAGACCTCGCCCAACAGCTTCACGATACTGCCTTGAATGCGTTCTTTTTCTTCCTTGCTCTCGACCAGTTGCAGCGTATCGTCGAGCATCAGATTCAGCTCTTCGGCGATCAGCCCCAGTTCGTCGCGGCAGTAAATATGGGCGCGTGCTTCGAGATTCCCCGATCGAATCTGCCCGAACAGTTTCGAAATCGCTCGCGTTTGCTTGGTAACGCCGCGCACGATGGAGATGACCAGCCAGGCGGCGATAAGAAACACCAGAAGCACGATGGTCGTCTGCACCAGCTTCTGCTGGGCGAGCGAATCGACGCGCCGCGTTAAGAGGGTTTCGATGGTGATGCGGCCGTTGTCGTACAGGATGAAGTATTCGGCCAGCGCGCGGCTGGCTTTGTCGTGAAACGCGCGGGCGGTGCCCGGCGTGTAGGCGCGCCCCGGCTGGATGTCGCGCAGCAACTGCCGCGTCAGGTCGTCGGACAAACGTTGCGCCGACTTCCACGTATCGCCGAGCCCCGCCGCGATGTCCGGATTGTTCCGCTCGAGCCCCGACAGCGACCGTTCGATGCTCGCGTTGTGCTCGTTCAGCGCGCGAACCAGCGCCGCGGCGTTGGCCGCGTCTTCGGCGGTGGCCGAGCCTCGCGCAAATGCCGCATCGCCGCCGCCACGCAGACGGGACAGCTCATCGATTGCCGGCGTGATGCCGTTGAGCAGCGAATCCACCAGATAGTAGGTATCGAGGGCCGAATCCGTCGTTAGGCCGGACCGGTCCGAGACCGCGCGCATCAACTGCACCACGGACGCCGAAAGTTCGGAGTGGCGCTGGAAGCTTTCCTGGGCGTTGAACGGCGAGCCTTGCAACGCCAGCCAGTTATTCTTGATCGTCTGCCATTTCCCGGTCGTCTCCCACTTGCCTCCCGTCGAGGCGTCGATGCGGTCGATCGAGGCGAGCGCCGCGCTGATGTGCGGCTTGGTGGCATCAAGAGGCTGCTGGAAGGTGGCGTCGCCCGCCAGAACTCCCTGGGTGGCGTCGCGATGCGTATTGAGCGAATCGAGCAGCAACCGCAGGTCGGCCAGGTAGGCGAGGCCGTTGCGCTCCGCCTGAGCGGCGAGGATGCGTTCGTCCCGCGATTCCAGGAAAAAGTACAACAACACAACCAACGGCACCAGCGTCAGCAGGATGGTGAGCGAAAGCTTTTTTCCGATCGATAAAGTTAAGATCTTCACGCGCGCTCCTTTAAGCATCCGGCGAGGTCCAGGAGACGGGCGGCGTCGGCGATTCCGAACCGTTGTCCCAGGGCGTCTTCGGCGTTTGTGCCAGTTAATACAGCCCGCATGGGCACGGCTCCATCGTCGTCGCGCAAAGGCAACATATTCTCCGGGTCCAGATTCACAATTCCCTCAAGGGTGTCAAAGATAAAGGCCGCTTTCGCATTGCCCGACTGCAAGGTCAGTACGCGGCATTCGTGCGGCAGGAAACGTTCCGGCGCACCGGTCAACAACCGCGTGTCGACAACGGGCAGCACGGAACCGCGAAATGCGAACACGCCCCGAATGTGCGCCGGCAATCCGGGAACGAAAGTCGTCTGGGGATAACGGCCGGCTTCGATCACGGAGTCGATCGAGAACGCGAGCTTGTGGCGTCCGAAGCTCACGGCAACGAACTTGCGGCTCTTGGCCGGAGCCGGTTGGGGCGGCGCGATCGGCTCCAGCGTTTCGCGTTCCCGAATCGGCGGCGGTGGCGGCAGCGGCGAATCGTCTACGAACTCCACCTCTTCCGGAACGGCGGCGTCCACCGGCAGGACGGCAACCGGAATCGCGCGAACCGGAGGCTCGGCGACAACGACGGGCTCGTCTTCTGCAACGGGTTCCCCGGCGGCCACGGGTTCCTCGACGGCCACAGGCTCCTCGACAACCGGTTCCGGCTCAGGAGGCAGTGGGACAGCAGCCACCGGTTCGGGCTCCGGCACCGCCGAAAACGACGCCAGCAGGCTCGACAACAGGTCGTCCATGGGGGTCGGTGGCGAACCGGCCGGCGGGACGTCTACTAGGGAAACCGGAATGGGCGACGGTTCGGCATCGGCAACTGCCGCGGCCTCGAGGATGGTGATCGTTTCGGAGGCTTCCAGCGATGACGGCTCCGACGGAGGTACGGGCTCAGCGGCGGCGGGTTCCACCGTCGCCTTCGAGTCCCAGGCCTTCAGCAGGTCATCCAGGAGATTTGGCAGCACATCTTATTCTTCGACCGTTTTCCCTCAGCGCCCCTTGGTCGAACATCCTGACTCGGCCCTAAGAATGGTTCTTACCCATCGTCAAGATTCCACTTAGTCCTTTAGTACTCTCGGGCCGCCGTTGTAACATAGCCCTTTATGGGCGGCCACCCCAAGGGACTCTCAACGCTGTTCTTCACGGAGATGTGGGAACGCTTTAGCTACTACGGTACGCGGGCGTTTCTAATGCTCTATATGACGGCGGCGGTGGCCTCGGGAGGGCTCGGCTTCGATACCGCGAAAGCCGCCACGATTTACGGCGCCTATACCAGTTCCGCCTATTTCGCGACGTTGCCGGGCGGTTGGATTGCCGACAATATCCTGGGCGCGCGGCGATCGGTGCTCATTGGCGGGATCCTGATTTCGATCGGGAACCTTCTGCTGTTCCTGGGCACGATGCCACTGTTTTACGCGGGCCTCGGGACCGTTGTGGTGGGCACCGGACTCCTGAAGTCGAACGCCGCGGCCATTGTCGGCGAGCTATACGGCAAGAACGATCCGCGGCGCGACGCCGGTTTCTCCATCTTTTACATGGGCATCAACTTCGGTGCGTTCATTTCGCCGATCATTTGCGGCTGGGTGGCGCAACGGGTCAACTTTCGGCTGGCCTTTCTGTTTGCGGTGATCGGCATGGCGTTCGGCGTCGTGCAGTTCGTCATGGGGAGGCGCCGTCTGGATGGCGCGGGCGAATTAAAGCCGCGCAACCAGGTGGCAGCTTCGGCGGAAACCACGGCGCTGAAGCCCGGCGAATCGAGCGATTGGGCAAAACTCTCCGCCATCGGTGTTCTGTTCTGCTTTTCCGCCATTTTCTGGGGCGCGTTCGAACAGGCCGGCTCCAGCCTGAACCTGTTTGCCAGGGATCTGACGGCGAACACGGTGTTCGGCTGGGAGTATCCGTCCAGTTGGCTGCAGGCGCTGAACGCGGTGTTTATCGTGAGTTTCGCGCCGGTGTTCTCGTGGATGTGGATGCGCATGGGCGACAAACAGCCGTCGAGTCCCGCAAAGTTCGCCTATGGACTTCTGCTCGCCGGAGCGGGCTTTCTGGTGGTCGCCTACGCCACCTCGATCGCAGGTGGTGGCAAGGTGAGTCCACTGTGGCTGGTGTTGGTGTACTTGCTGCACACCTTTGGCGAACTTTCGCTTGGGCCTGTGGGATTATCGGCCTTTTCCGCGCTCGCTCCGCCTCGGGTGGCGGCGTTGATGATGGGCGTGTACTACCTTTCGATTTCCGCCGGTAACCTGCTGGCTGGACTGGCGGCGACCACGTTCGATGCTTCGAATCCCGAGTCCGTGGTTCGCCTGTTTGGGACCGTTGCCGGTGTTTGCGTTGTCGCGGGATTGGTTCTGTTCGCCATCACCCCGTTCTTGAAGAAACTGATGGGAGGTGTCAGGTAAATGAACTTGCCTGCGATTCAGGACGCGATCCGCCAGGAAGGCTTGGACGGCTGGCTTTTTTTCGACCATCATGTTCGCGACCCGTTGGCGTACCGCGTGTTGGGACTTCCGCTGAACCTGCACGTCACACGCCGCTGGTATTACTTCATTCCGGCGCAAGGCGAACCTCGCAAGATGGTGCACCGTATTGAAGCCGGACACCTGGACGGCTTGCCCGGCGAGAAGGCAATTTATTCCAGTTGGGACACGCAGCGCGACGGTTTGCAGAAGCTTCTAACAGGCGCCAAGCGCATCGCGATGCAGTATTCGCCGTTGTGCGCGATCCCGTACGTGGCGATGGTCGATGCCGGCACCATCGAATTGGTTCGCGCGTCGGGAATCGAAGCGATCGAGAGTTCGGCGGACCTGATCCAGATGTTCGAGGCGCGGTGGACGCCGGCGCAGTATGAGATGCACGTCGAGGCCGGTAGGCATGTCGATCGCATCCGTCGCGAGGCTTTTGAATGGATCGGCGCGGCGCATCGCGCGGCAAACCGCGTCACCGAGTACGCCGTGCAGCAGTTCATCATGGAACGGTTTGCCGACGCGGGTCTTGAAACCGATCATCCGCCGATTGTCGCCGTGAATGCGAATGCTTCGAACCCGCACTACGCGCCGTCCGCCGAGGCGCAGGTCGAAATCGTAAAAGGCGATTCGGTGTTGATCGACCTTTGGGCCAAGCTCGCAAAGCCGGACGCCGTGTTTTACGACATCACGTGGATGGGGTACTGCGGCGCGGCGCCTCCCGAACGCCTGGTGAACGTATTTGCCATCGGCATGGAGGCTCGCGATGCGGCCGTGGCGCTCGTCGCAAAGGCTGCCGAAGACGGCCGGACGCTGCAGGGTTTTGAAGTGGACGACGCCTGCCGCAACGTGATCAAGCGTCACGGCTACGGGGATTATTTCGTCCATCGCACCGGCCATTCCATCGGGACCGACGTCCACGGCTCCGGCGCGAACATGGACAATCTGGAAACGCACGACATCCGGCGCGTGCTTCCGGGTACCTGTTTTTCGGTCGAGCCCGGCATCTATCTTCCGGAATTCGGCATTCGAACCGAGGTCAATGTATTCGTCGGCGACGGCCACGCGGGAGTGACGGGCGAGGTACAGCGTAAGCTTGTAGAAGTCCTGTAATCGATGCGTTTCTTTCTTCTTCTGCTCGCTTTTCCATTCTGTTTATCCGCCGCCAATCCCACAATCGATGGGAACCGCGTCACGTTCCTCGGGATCGATGGCGGGGCGATGCTCGAATTCACCAGCGGGACGTCGTTCCGCATGGTGCGCTGGTGGGGGCCCGCGCAACCCGTGCTCGGCGATCCGGTCTATCGCGACCGTGTGTGGACGCAGTCCGACGACCGTTTGACGCTGCTGGCAATCGACACCAAATACCTGCAAGTGGAGATTGCCAAGGATGACTATCGCCTGAGCGTCAAGCAGGCTGGCAAGGCGGCCGCCGTGTGGACGGAGCGTCGCGGCGCGGTTCGCCAAGGCAGCGGTTACGTGCTCGATTCCAGCTTCAACGCCGCGTCAGAAAAGCTGTATGGATTTGGAGCGCCCGTGCGGCCTCGCGCGATGGAGCAGAACGGCCAGCGGTTCACGGTGGACCGCCCGTCGCTTTATTTTTCGAGCGGCGGCTACGGCCGGTTCCTGTCGCGCGCCGGCGGGACCTACGAAGTGGATGCGGGAGCGACTGAACCGGGAAGGCTGCGAATTGTAGCCAAGAACCTCGCGGTGGCCGAACAGTACTTCTACTTCGGCCCGAGTCCCAAGGAAATCCTGGAACAGCACCTGGCCGCGACGCAGACGCAGGTGTACCACAAGGACGCGATTCTGAACCTGATGGACG
>JAFDVT010000637.1 GCA_018268875.1 Acidobacteriota bacterium | reverse complement strand
GGCGGCGCCCGAAGCACCGCCCCTTGTCGACTTCGAATCGTTGATTACTGCGTGATCCCGACCTGCTTCAGCATCCAGGCGTACTCGAATGCCGTGTCGCGAAGCCGGTCGTAACGGCCCGACGCGCCGCCGTGTCCTGCGGGCTGCATGCGAGTCTTCAGCAACAGTTCGTTCTTGTCCGTCTTGAGCGTGCGAAGCCGCGCGACGTACTTGGCGGGCTCCCAGTAGGAAACCTGGCTATCGTGGAAGCTGGTGGTCACCAGAATCGCCGGATACGCCCGTTTTTCAAGGTTGTCGTACGGACTGTAGCTCTTCATGTAGTCGTAGGCTGGCTTCTCGTTCGGGTTGCCCCACTCGAGATATTCGCCCACGGTTAACGGGAGCGTCGCGTCCATCATCGTGTTCATGACGTCCACGAACGGAACCGCGGAATGCACCGCGCGGAACAGGTCCGGACGGTAGTTCACCACCGCGCCCATCAGCAGACCGCCGGCGCTACCGCCTTCGATCATCAGCCCGCCTTTGTTGGTCCACTTTTCCTTGATCAGCCATTCCGCCGTATCGATGAAGTCGTAAAACGTGTTTTTCTTCTTCATCAACATGCCGTCTTCGTGCCATTTTTCGCCCATTTCATTGCCGCCGCGAATGTGCGCGATGACATACGGGATGCCGCGGTCCAGCAAGCTCAGGCGTTGGCTGTTGAAACTCGCCTGCATGCCGATGCCGTAGGAACCGTACGCGTACAGGAACAGCGGAGCCTTGCCGTCCCGCTTGAACCCCTTCTTGTACACGATCGACAGCGGAATCTTCACGCCGTCGCGCGCGGTTGCCCAAAGGCGTTCGGACACGTAGTTGGCGGGGTCGTAGCCGCCCAACACTTCCTGCCGCTTCAGCACGATGCTAGTCCCGGTTTTCGTGTCGTAATCGTACACGGTAGGCGGCGTCACCATGCTTTGGTAGCTGTACCGGTAGGTGGTCGAATAATAGTCGACGGTTCCCCCGGGATTCGCCGCATACACGGGCTCGCTGAAGGCGATGGACTTCCACTCGTTGGTCCGGAAGTCGATCACATCGAGCTTGGTCAAAGCCTCAGACTGCGACACGGCGACGCCGAACCCGGCAAACAGATCCATGCCCCGCAGCAGCGCGTTGTCTTTATGTGGGATGAATACCTTCCAGTTCGCCGGCGTGTAGTCGGAAACCGGAGCGGTCAGCATCTGAAAGTTCTTGGCGTTCTTATTGCTTCGGATGTAGAACTGCCCTTCGCGATGATCGATGTCGTACCGGTGGCCCTTCTGCCGCTGCAGGAACAGCGTGAAGTGCAGGTGCGGCTGGTCCGAACGCAGGAACTGGGACTCGCTCGTGTCGGTGCTGTTGCTATGCAGGATCAGGTAATTCTTGTCCAGCGTCTTGCCGAGGCGAACGTCGAACAACTCGTCCTTTTCGAAGAACATCTCCTTCTTTTCGGTGTTGCCCAGGCTCAATCGCCACAGCCGGTCGCTACGCTTGGTGGTCGCGTCTTCGGTGACGTAAAAGATCGTCTGGTTGTCGGCGGCCCATTGGAAAGACGTCACGCGTTCGGCCGAATCCATCAATTCCTGGCCCGTGCGCAGATCCTTCACATGCAGCGTGTACTGCCGGAACCCGACGTAATCGGTGGAATACGCCAACAAATTCTGGTTATCGCTGACCTGAAACCCGCCCAGGCTGATGAACTTCTTTCCCGCGCCCAGCACGTTGAGGTCGATCAGCACCTCTTCCGTGCCCGTCTCCATGCTGCCCTTCTTGCGGCATTGAATCGGGTACTGCTTGCCCTCTTCGGTGCGCGAATAGTAGAAGTAATCGCCGCGCTTTGTGGGGACGCTCAGATCCGTCTGCTTGATGCGGCCCAGCATCTCCTGATACAGCTTTTCCTGCATCGGCTTCAGGTCCTTGGTCATTTCCTCGGTATAGGCGTTTTCCGCCTCGAGGTACGCGGTGACTTCGGGACTCGTCTTCTGGCGCAGCCAAAAGTAGTTGTCGGTGATGGTGGCGCCGTGGCGCTGCTCCGTGTGCGGAACTTTCTTGGCAACGGGCGGCGTGGCTGCTGTCGAAATCATCGTCATCAGTAAGGTGGTGGCGGGAATGGTGGAACGTAGTGACATCTTAGTGGCGGAAATGGCGGACACCCGTGAAAATCATGGCGAGTCCAAGGCGGTTGGCGGCCTCGATCACATCCGTGTCTTTGACGGACCCGCCGGGTTGAACGATAGCGGTAATCCCGTGTTTTGCAGCGGATTCCACGCCATCGGGGAAGGGAAAGAACGCGTCCGACGCAAGCACGGTGCCCTTCAACGGCAGCACCGCCTTCATCGCGCCGAAGTTCACCGAATCCACGCGGCTCATCTGGCCCGCGCCGGCGCTGACGGACTGTCCGGCATTGGCGTACACGATCGCGTTGGACTTCACATGCTTGACTACCTTCCAGGCGAACTCCAGTGCCGCCCATTCCTCCGCGGTCGGTTGCCGTTCGGTAACCACGCGGGCCACCGCGCGGTCGAGCTTGGCGCGATCGGCCGTCTGTACCAGGAATCCGCCGCTGATGGACTTCACCACGTTTTCGGAAAGATCGTCGCCCGGCGCGGCCACCCGCAACAGGCGCAGGTTCTTCTTGGCTTGCAGGATCTCCAGCGCTTCGGCCGTGTAACCCGGCGCGGCGATCGCTTCGATAAACGTCTTCGTCACTTCGGACGCCGTCTCGCCGTCCACTTCGCGGTTGAACGCCAACACGCCCCCAAACGCCGATTTGGGATCCGCTTCAAACGCCTTGCGGTAGCTTTCCGCCAGCGTCGTGGCCTCCGCGCAACCGCACGGGTTGGTGTGTTTGATGATCGCCGAAGCCGGCGCGTCGAACTCCAGAATCAACTGCCACGCCGCGTCCAGATCCACCAGGTTGTTGTACGACAGTTCCTTGCCGTGCAACTGTTCGGCCCCGGCGATGCCGCAATTGCCGCTGGCATAGAGCGCCGCGCTCTGATGCGGATTTTCGCCATAACGCAAGCTCAACGAACGCGGCGCGCGAATGTCCAGCGTCGCCGGCGGATTCTCCACCCGCATCTCCACGGTGCCCTGGTCGATCAGGATTGTTTCCAGCTTGGCGGAGATCGCGCGATCGTAGGCGGCCGTCGTCGCAAACGCCTTCTTGGCCAGCCTCCAATGCGTGTCGAGCGACAGTTCGCCCTGGGCGTCGCGAAGCTCCTGCAACAGCGTTGTGTAGTCGTCCGGCGACGTCACCACCGCGACGTCCTGATAATTCTTGGCCGCCGCGCGGATCATCGTCGGACCGCCGATGTCGATGTTTTCGATCAAGTGCGGCAGCGTCGCATCGGGCTTCGCCGCGATCTTTTCAAACTGGTAGAGGTTCACCACCACCATGTCGATCTTCGGGATCTCGTGTTCGGCGATGGCCTTCATATGCTCGCCGTTGGCGCGGATCGCGAGGATGCCGCCCGCGACGCGAGGATGGATCGTCTTCAAACGCCCGTCCATCATCTCCGGGAATCCCGTGACTTCGCTCACTTCGCGAACCGCGAGCCCGAGGCCCGCCAGAAGCCGGTGGGTGCCGCCGGTAGAAACCAGTTCGACACCCAGTTCGGCGAGTCCGCGGGCGAATTCGGCGACGCCCGTTTTATCCGTAACGCTCAGCAGAGCGCGTTCGATTTTGGCCATGGAAACCTTTATTTTCTCATGGCCGCGCGAACTACTTCTTCTTGCGGTCCTCCTCGAACAGTCCAGCGCGGTCGATCCGCTCGCCTTTCAACAGCACGCTGGAGATTTGTTCCGTCGCGGCGATGTCGCGTACGGGATTGCCTTCCACTAGCACCAGGCTCGCCTCGTAGCCTTTCTCCAGGCGTCCGGTACGATTGCCGGCGCCCAACAAACGGGCCGCGTTCCAGGTAGCCGCCTTGAGCGCCTCGGCGGGGGGAATTCCCGCCTCCACCCAGAGTTCGAGTTCACGCTGCACGGTCGGCCCGTGGATCACGCCAGGGTTGCCCGCGTCGCTACCCGCCGCCAGCGTCACGCCCGCTTGAAAGGCATGCAACAGGTTCTTGCGGCCGTTCTCGTGCGCCTGTTTCAGGTACGGCGCGGCGGACGTCATGTCGCCCATCCTGCCGCTCTTGATAAAGTCTCTGCTCGACTGCAGCAGCGACGGCGGGGCGACCTGCTGTACCAATGAGCGGTCGAACATCGAAACATTGCCCGACGCGGCAAGTGACATCGCCTCATACACCGACAGCGTTGGCGTGTACACGATGCCCTTGGCTTTCATCTGCTCGAACAGCACAACCGGAATTTCCTCCATCAT
>JAFDVT010000636.1 GCA_018268875.1 Acidobacteriota bacterium | reverse complement strand
TTCGGAAGTGGATCGCATGCTCGACGCCGATACCGGAGGCTTGATCCAGCGGTTTCCGGAGATCCTGCGAAACAGCGAGGGCGAAGCGGATCGCGACGAAGGGCAAGGCGAGGTTACGGCGGGGCCGTACATTCTCGAGGTGGAGATCGGCCGCGGCGGCATGGGTAGCGTCTGGCGCGCCCGTCGCGTGGACGGCGCGTTCGCGCAACTGGCTGCGGTAAAGCTCATCCGCCGTGGCATGGACACCGACGATGTGCTGCGCCGCTTTACGCAGGAACGGCAGATCCTGTCGCTGCTGGACCATCCGAACATCGCGAGGTTGCTCGACGGCGGCGCGACATCCGACGGACGTCCGTATTTGGCGATGGAGTTCGTGGACGGCAAGGGGCTGCTCGAGTACGCGAAGGATCTTGGGTTGGCGCGCAAGCTGGAGCTTTTTCTGACGGTTTGCGGCGCCGTCCAGCATGCGCACAATCACCTGGTGATCCATCGGGACCTGAAGCCGGGCAACATCCTGGTTCGTTCCGACGGCGAGGTGAAGCTGCTGGACTTTGGCATCGCGCGCATCGTGGAACCTTCGGCGGCGGCCAGCGCCGATTCGAATACGGTTACGGTGTTGCGGATGTTGACTCCGGCCTACGCGAGTCCGGAACAAATCGCCGGGCGCCCGCTTTCGACGGCCACCGATGTGTATTCGCTGGGCAAAGTTTTGCGCACGCTGTGTCCGGTGGAAGAGACGGGCGCGGGAGGCGACATCGAAGCCATCGCCGCAAAGGCGACTCGAGAGGAACCGGAAGCCCGTTACCGCACCGCGCAGGCGATGGCCGACGACGTACGGCGGCATCTCGAAGGGCGGCCGGTCGAGGCCCGGGCGGGGGCCTGGTCGTACCGTTTGTCGAAGTTCGTGCGGCGCAATGCATGGCCCGTGGCGGCGGCGAGCGGACTGTCTCTGGCGATCGTCGGCGGACTGGCGTACGTGTCGGTGCAGAACCGCCGCATCGAACGCGAACGCGATCGCGCGGAAAATGTGTCCAGCTTCCTTCGCGAGCTGTTTTCGGCCGCCGATCCGGAACGCAATCAGGGCAACCGCGTGTCGACGCGCGAGCTTCTGGACCTTGGCGCGGCGCGCTTGCCGACGATTGCCGATCCTCAGGAACGTGTCGCGCTGCTCGACACGACGGCCGAGGCGTACTTCAATCTGGGGCTGTATGAAAAGGCGTCGCGCCTGCTGCGCGAGGTGATCGCGATCGAGCCGAACAATGCAAAGGCGCACGCGATGCTCGCCGAATCGGAAGCCTATCGCGGGGCGGCGTACGCCAAGGAAGCGGACGCGGCGGGAGCGCGGGCGATCGAGTTGAGCGCTAACGCTCCGGCGCGGGATCAGGCCCGCGTGTACTGGAGACGCTGCAATCAACTGCATCAAATGACGCGGTACGGTCCTGCGATCGAAGCCTGCGCGGCGGCGGATCGCTTGGCTGTGTCGGCCGTGGCCGAACGGGCGTCCATCGCCATTGCGTACGGAATCGCGCTGGCCGACGGGTCGAAGTTCGCGGACGCGGAGGCGGCGTATCAGCGGGCGCTTGCGTTGCAGCCTCCGGACTCGACAAAGGCGCAGGCGTTGTCGAGCCTCGCGTCGCTGTACTTCCGGCAGGGCAAGTTCGCGGAGGCCGAGGTTCGTTTTCGGGAAGCGATCGCGGTGAAGCGGCGGCTGTATCCGGAAGGTCACGTGGAATTGGCGCGCAGCCTGAACAACCACGCCAACACGCTGGTTTCGATCCGGCGGCATGACGAAGCGGTGCCAATCTATCAGGAAGCGCATGAGATGTACCGCAAGTTTTTGGGCGCGGAGTCCTCGGATCTGGCGAGCTCGCTGTCGAACCTCGCGGTGGCGCATTCGCAAGCGGGTCGCCTGTCGGAGGCCGAGCGAATCTGCGCGGAAGTGGTGGGAATGCAGGCGCGGACGATCGGCGCGGGGAAGTTGCCGCACATCAGCAGCCAGATGAAGCACGCGGCCGTGTTGCTGGAACTGGGTCGCGCGCAAGCGGGCGTCAAGCTGTTAGAAGAAGCGATGAGCAGCATCGCAAAGCTGACGCCGGCTCCGGCAACGCAGGCCGGTTACACACGCGTGCTGCTGGCGCAGGGATTGCTGGATACCGGAAGGGCGTCGCGCGCCGAGGTCCTGGCCCGCGAGGCGAAGACCGCGTTCCAGCCGGTGCTGAAGCCGGGGCATTGGATGCTGCAGCAGAACGATATCGTGCTGGCCGGCGCGCTGGTTCGCACCGGGAGGAAGGTTGAGGCTCGCGCCATGCTGAGTCCTGTGGTGGCGGCCAATGAGACTCGTGGTGCGAAGGGCTGGTGGGCGGAACTCGCGCGGCGGTACTATCTCGAATCCAAATAATGCAGTAACCACGCCTCGGCCACTCGCATGTCGCGGCGCACCGTCTCCGACGAGACTTCGAATGCGGAGGCTACTTCCTGCACGGTGAACCCGGCGAAGTACCGGAGATCGAGCATCGACGCCTTGCGCGAATCGAAACTTTCGAGATGCGTTAGCGCGTCGTGCAAGTCTTCGGCGCTCGATTGCCCGAGACCAATTACCGGCGCCGCGGCCGCTTCCGCCAGACCGCTTAATGGCGTTGGTTTCTCTCCGCCGCGCTTCTGGGCGTGCTCGCGGCGGGCGTGGTCGATGCGGATCTGGCGCATCACTCGGGCGGCCAGCGAAAAGAAATGCTGCCGGTTTTCGTATTTGGGCTTGGGTTGCCCCAGGATGCGGAGATAGAACTCATTGACGATCACGGTGGCCTGCATCGTGTCGTCCGGGTTCGCGCCGGTTTTCGCGGCCATTCTCCGCAAATCGGCGTACAGAAACGACATGATCCGGTCGAGCGATTCGCGGTCGCCGTTTCCCCACTGCTGCAAGAGCCGGGTTACGTCGTTGTCGCTTGGTCCGTTCGGAATGGCCTGCACGGTGGTCGTCTCTTCTTTTGGTCCTACATATATAGCGCACCTGGTTGGGATTCCGGTCCACGTTTGCGTACCTGGATTTGGAGGATCACTCTTGCAAATGCCGCGTTCGACGCGTACAGCCGTTTTATCGATAGCGGCGGCCATGGTAGCCGCCGCGCAAACCACCCATGTCGCCATGGATGGACTGTTGAGCCTGCGTTACTTTCCGCAGCGGGCCGAGTTCATGATCGCCGAATCCATTCCCGTGCTGTTTCCGCCACCTGGCGAAACGAAAGCGAAGATCGTGATCAAGAAAGCTGGCGGTGGTGTCGCGCTGTCCAAAGACATGATCATCGAACCTTGGCCGCCGCACGCCGCGTTCGGCAACCTTAAGGCGGCGAATGGACTGATGGGGTTCGGTCCGCTGGCGCCGGGGGATTACATTTTCAGCGTGGAATCGCAGGGCAAGGAAATCAGCGCGTACCCGTTCAGTATCCAGAAAGAAGCGAGCGCCGATCCGTTCGAACCAGGCGCGAGTTTCCTGCGCACGGGTCCGTGGTCGAAGAGCATGTTCCTGATCGGTCCGATCAACGATACGGGCCAGTCGATCGACGTCGGCATGTGGCTTTCGACGCGTGAATTGCCCGGTTATGCGCCGAAAAAGCAGATTCCGTTCACGATTCATTTGTTGAACGGCGGCAAGCAGATCGGGTTGATCGAAGGCGTGGTGACGGACCCGCACTGGGAATACTTCCGGCATGAGGTCCGGCAAGGACATGGGATGGGACCGGTGAAGTGGGCGACGCTCGTCAACACGCCGGGCAGCTATGCGCTGGAGATGCGGTGCGCGGGCAAGGTGATCCGCAGCTACAAGTTCAACGTAGCGGCGGGCGGCAAGATTTCGCGAATCGCGTCGAATGAAATCGGCTATGCGGGCGTGGACGCTCTGCCGCCGCAATCGCTCATCAAAGATACGCGAGTGCAGGAGTTCTGGCTCGCGCCCATTCAGTGAGGCAATGCCGTTTTGACGTTGCAGTTGTTGAGTACCGCCATCGCGGGCGCAACTGCTGAGACGGTGGAGATCATGATACGCTGCGGGCACGATGTTCCGCAGACGCGATTTTCTGCCGCTCATTCCGGCCGCCGTCTTCCCCGCGTGGGCTGCGCAAACACAGCGTCCCGTGCGGCTCGGGGTAATAGGAAGCGGCGGCCGCGGGACCTTTGTCATGACCGTCTTCCAGAAGGACCCGTCGCTTCGCGTGACGGCCATCTGCGACGTCTTCGAACCCAACCTCGAAAATGCCTTGTCCAAGGCTCCGAGCGCGGTGGCGTACCGCGATTACCGCAAGCTGCTGGACGATCCCAATGTCGACGCCGTGCTGATCGCCACGCCCGAACACTGGCATCACCGCCAGGTGCTGGACGCGATCGCCGCCGGCAAGGACATCTACGTCGAAAAGCCGCTGTGCCAGACGCCGGAACAAGGCGTGGAACTGGTTCGAGCCGAAAAAGCCGCGAACCGCATCGTCATCCAGACCGGCATGCAGCGCCGCAGTTACGACCTGTATCTCGAAGGCCGCAAGATCGTCGCCGCGGGTGAACTTGGCAAGATTCGCATGGTGCGGTCCTGGTGGCTGAATACGTATCTCGACGGCAAGCCGGCCGGGCCGCTCAACGGCAAGCTCGATTGGGACCAGTGGCAAGGTCCGGTCGCGAAGAAACGGCCTTTTGAGGCGGACCGATTCCGGAACTGGCGGTATTACTTCGACTACGCGGGCGGCATTGCGGCCGACCAGGGCGCGCACGTGTTCGACGGGATTCACCTGCTGATGGGCGCGAGCGCTCCGCTGGCGGTGACAGCGGCGGCCGGCAAGCCCCATCGGGCGGGGTTCGATACGCCGGAAAGCGTCGTCATCACGGCGGAATACCCGGAAGATTTCATCGGCGTGTTCAGCATCAACTACGCCGCGATGCGGTACAAGAGCCGAAACGACCAGTTGAACCAGTTGGACGGCGACGCCGCGCGCATGGACATCGGCCGTGAGGCGTTGCAGGTGTTCCGGCAGGGCGCGGAAGACACTGCCGCGTTGACCCGGAGTTCCGCCAAAGGCTTCGGGTACGCGACCGACCTGCATGTCCAGAATTTCCTCGAGTGTGTCCGTACCCGGCAGCGTCCCACGGCGCCCATGGAATTGGGATTTCAGGCGGCGCTGGTGACGCAGATGGCCAACCTGTCGCTCAAAACCGGGCGGCGTATCCGTTGGGATGCGCAGGCCCAGAAAGTAGTAACCGCATGATGATGATTCCGGCCTTGGCAACCGTACTGTTTCTGGCACAGGACGTGACGTTGCCGCTGCGTACGCGCGTTGAACTATTCAAAGGGAGCGGCGACTGGCGCGAATCCACGCAGAACTTCAAGCTCGATCCGAAAAAGACCGCGCTGATCATCTGCGACATGTGGGATCGGCACTGGTGCCGCGGCGCGACCGAACGCGTGCCCCCGATCGCCAAAAAAGCCGCGCCGGTGATCGCGGCGGCCCGCGCCAAAGGCATTCTGATCATCCACGCGCCGTCGGACACCATGCAGTTTTACGCGAATACGCCGCAGCGCCAGGCCATCGCGACGTTGGCCAAGATCGACCCGCCGAGTCCACGCAACATCGACGCTCCGGCGCTGCCGATCGACGATTCGGACGGCGGGTGCGACACCGGCGAAAGCATGTTCAAGGCGTGGTCGCGCCAGATCGCGACCATCCCGGTGGAAGCCGGCGACCTGGTCTCTGATCAGGGCTCCGAGGTCTACACGGCGCTGAAGTTGCGCGGCATCGAGAATCTGCTGGTGATGGGCGTGCACACGAACATGTGCGTTCTCAACCGTACGTTCGCCATCAAACAGATGACCCGTTGGGGCGTGCGCTGCATCCTGCTGCGGGACCTCACCGACACGATGTACGACCCCAAGGACCGTCCGTTTGTCCCGCACGACCAAGGTACGGAACTGGTGGTGGAGTACATCGAAAAGTATTGGGCGCCCTCGGTGCTGTCGTCGCAACTGACCGCGGTACTGCGGTAACAAAGTCGTAAGGCATATTTCCTAACCTCAACCAAAAGATAGGGTTAGCGGGCGAAATGGCGCATCTGAAATGAACCGATTTTAACCGCTACTTAAGGCGGGCTTCATTTCCTGCTGTCAGCCTGGAGGAGATGGATGGAGCGCGCCGTCTTCTGGCGCTTCCGAATTCTCAAGGAGAGATCAGAACACAATGAAGAAATTGATGTCCGCCCTGCTGGGCCTTTCGCTGCTGACCGGTGTGGTTGCCTTCGGCGACGACAAGAAGGAAGGCGAGAAGAAGGAAAAGAAGGCCAAGAAGAAGGGCGATAAGAAGGAAGACAAGAAGGAGCACTAAGCTTCTTTCTCGAACTCTCCGAGTTCCGAGGGCGCGGCTGGTCCGTCTGGACGCCGCGCCCTCCGTGTATTTTACGCTCCGGTTGACTCGAAACGGACCAATTGATAGCCTTTCGTCGCATGGCAATGTTCCCCGTCCTGCTGGCTGTCGCGGCGCTCGCCGCCGAAGGCCAGAACAACCCGGTGCCGTATAGCAAGAAGTCCATCGGGCAGGGCCGCAATGTGTACATCCGGCATTGCGCGGGTTGCCACGGCAACGACGGCAAGGCGACAGTGGATGTCGTGGCCGACGCCACGGACCTCACCAATCCAAAGGCCTACACCGGTGGCACGAGCGACGGGGAGATCGCGCGCAACATCCGGAACGGCCGCAACGCCAGCATGCCGGCGTTTGGTTCCCAATTCAAGAACGAACAAGAACTGTGGAACCTGGTGAATTTTATTCGCAGCCTTTGGCCGGAATCCACGCGCCCGTCCCTGCAACCCGACCCCAAAGAGTAAAGAATGGTCCGCGGTTGCCGAAGCCAATGCCCCCGCATTGACTCCGGCGGTGGCACTTGGTAGCCTCACCTGTCATCCATGCCGATCCAGAAACCAACCGGTTCCCGGCGCCGGGAACTGCTGGCCACCGCGGCCGCCGCAACCGCTGGGTTTGTTGCCCAGACCCGGCATCTTACCGCCGCCCCGCCGATCCCCAGCATTGCCATTCCCAAGGAAGTTCCCGCGACGCTGAATGAGCCTGCCAAAGCGGGCACCTTCGACGGCAAAGGGATGTCCGGCGCGGAGGTGTTCGCCAAGCTCTGCAAGGAAGAAGAGTTGGCCGCCCTGTTCTGTTGCCCGGGGAATTACACCGTCATCAACGCCATCGCGGCGGCGGGCATTCCCGCCTACGGCGGACGTACGGAAGGCGCGATGTGCGCCGCGGCCGACGGTTTTTCGCGCGTTACCGGTGAGGTGACGGCGTGTTCCGGCACCGAAGGACCGGGCTTTACGCACATGATCATGAACATCGCCGCCGCGTCCGCCGCGCGCACCCCGCTGCTGGTGCTCGCGAGCAATATGCAGATTGCCGGCGACGATCGCGAGGCCTTCATCCAGACCGGCTATCAGCAGCCGTTGACCGAAGGCATCAAGAAGTACGGCAAGCGCCTCATCGCGGCCAATCGCGTGCATGAGTACGGCGGCTATGCGTTCCGCAATCTCAAGGGCGGCGTGCCCGGTCCGGTGCACCTCGATTTTCCGGGCGAAGTGGCGCGCGCGAGGTTCACCGATGCCGCCTCGCTCACCGACTATTACGGCAAGGACAAGTACCGCAGCGAGAGCCGCCCCAGCGCCTCCAGCAAAGAAGTACAGCAGGCCGCGGACCTGATTACCAAGGCCGCGCGGCCGATTCTGATCGCCGGGCAAGGCGTGTTCCAGCGCAAGGCGTGGGACGCGCTGAAACAGGTGGCCGAACGGCAGGACATCGCGGTCGTGACCTCGGGTCCATCGCGCGGACATTGGCCCGATGACCATCGCTTGTCGGCCTCGTGTTCGCCGGATGCGCTGATGTCGGCTGACCTGGTGATCTTCATCGGACAGTACTGTATGCCGAGCCCCGGCGAGTACCGCCTGGCGCCCGATGTGAAGGCGATTCGGGTGCATCCGGCGCAGGAGGATCTGGGTCGCAACTGGCCGCTCGATCTGGGTATCGTCAGCGACGAAAAGATCTTTCTGGAAGCGCTGGCGAACACGCTGGCGTCGAAGAAGCGCGACGCGTGGACCGGCGAGTTGGCCACCGCGCGGGCCGCGTTTGAAAAGCAGAACCTCGATCACTACGCGTTGGGGTTGAAGCATTCGCAGTCCACCGGCAAGCTGCATCCGGCGGTGATGGCCAAGGAAATTCACGACTTTTTCTACAAGGGCG
>JAFDVT010000635.1 GCA_018268875.1 Acidobacteriota bacterium | reverse complement strand
CGGCGTTCGCCCGGTGATCGGCGTCCGCGTCAAGCTGGCCAGCCGAGGTTCGGGCCGTTGGAAGTCCAGCGGCGGGTACCGTTCGAAGTTCGGCCTGACGGTGACCGAAGCGTTGCGCGCGCTGGAGGAACTGAAGGCCCGCGGCATGGCGGACTGTCTGCAGTTGATCCACTTCCATCTGGGCAGCCAGATCACGAATATCCGCCAGATCAAGCAGGCGGTGATCGAATCGGCACGGGTGTTTGTGGAACTGCATCGCGCGGGCGCCACCAATCTGAACATGCTCGACGTCGGCGGCGGCCTGGGCATCGACTACGACGGTTCGCAAACGGACTTCGAGTCGAGCGTCAACTACACGCTGCAGGAATACGCGAACGACGTCGTCTATCACATCCAGAATGTTTGCGACGACGCGCAGGTGCCGCACCCGGCCATCATCAGCGAAAGCGGACGCGCCGTGGCGGCGTACCATTCCGCGCTGATCTTCAACGTGCTCGGCGTCACCGGCTTTGGCGATGCGGAAAACGCGCCCGAGGTCACCGACGAGATGGAGCAGCCGCTCATCGACCTGCGCGAGTGCTTCAAGGGACTGTCCAACAAGAACCTGCTCGAATCGTTCCACGACGCGCAGCAGGCGCTCGATTCGGCGCTGCATTTGTTCAGCCTCGGGTACCTGCCGATTCAGCAGCGGAGCCTTGCGGAGAATCTGTACTGGATCATCTGCCGCAAGATCCACCGTCTGGCCAAGCAACTGGATTACTTCCCGGAAGAGCTGGAAGGTCTGGAAAGCCTGCTGTCGGACACCTATTTCTGCAATTTCTCGCTGTTCCAGAGCATGCCCGATAGCTGGGCGGTGAAGCAGTTGTTCCCCGTGATGCCGATCCACCGGCTCAACGAGGAACCGACCCGCCGGGGCATCATCGGCGACATCTCCTGCGATTCCGACGGCAAGATCGACCAGTTCATCGACCGTCGCGACGTCAAAAAAGTGCTGCCGCTGCATGAGTTCGACGGGCACGAATCGTACCTGCTGGGCGCGTTCCTCGTCGGCGCGTACCAGGAGATCCTGGGCGACCTGCACAACCTGTTCGGCGACACCAACGCGGTGCACGTGTCGGTGGGCGAGAACAACGAGGTCATCCTGAACACGGTCGTACAGGGTGATACGGTTCGCGAGGTTCTGGATTACGTGGAGTTCAATACCCGGGCGCTGATCGACCAGTTCCGCGATGACGTGGAAGCCGCGCTGCGTGATGGCAGAGTGGGGTATGAGGAAGCCGGCCGCCTGCTTCGTTTCTACGAAGACGGCATGAATGGCTACACCTATTTAGAGCGATAGTTCACTCACAACACAAGAGGGGCGATGATAAAATCGCCCTATGCTTTCGATTCGCCAGAGCCAGTTGAACAGCCTCGGGCAGGCGCATCGCTCGATTTTCGAAGACGAACTGGTAGAGCATTTCGCATCCACCTACCCGAGGGAATGCCGCCAGGCCGGAGGCAAACAGCAGTTCTACAAGCTCGTTAGCGCTGGCATTGATCGCGCTAACCAACGCGGCTTTGATTCGCAATCCGAGGTGTCCATGTACATCTCGCTGCAGTTCATCCTCGGTGCCTGGTTTGACGTGGACCCTCAACTCCCCTGGGTCAAGAAGACACTCGAAAATCCTCGTATGCCCGCGGCCGAACTCCGTCTCCGCTGCGTCTTCGGCGAAACCATCGAATATCTCTCGGACATTGCGGGCGACAAAAGCCAGCACATCGTACGTGCGCTCATCCGCCTCCGCGACGGCGATCTCGAAACCGTCCCTGCGCTCGACGCCCAATGGCAGGCCAACATGCTGGCCCTGCTCCGCAAACTCTACCCCCAAAAATTCGACCGCCAAGGCATCGAAGCCAATTCCTTGCTGCTCGACGACGCCCTCGGCAAATGCGACTTCTTCCTCAATCTCAAAACTGCCAAAGGCAAGGGCCTGGTTGCCATTCTCATGTTTATGCTCGGCAGCGGCTTCGAGAATGATCATCTTCACCCCTGGACCGCGCGTATATTGTCGGACCCCAGATTTACGTCCGAAGAGGAACGTATTGCGGCGCTGCATCAGGCAGCGAAAAAACACATCGGTGAATCGCTAACCAGCGACTTTCCAACCGAAGCCGCAAGCACCACAGGAGGGTAAGAGGACGAATGAGTTCGAAGAGCGCGGCGAAGGCAAAGAAAACTCTGAAAAGAACCACCCGCAAGGCCGGTACGCAAGTCGCCCCCGTCGGCCAAATTTCGCAGCCTTGCCCGCTCCAGCAAAAGCATTTCATCCGCGTCGTCGTCACTGACGAGACCGGCCAACCCGTCAACGACGCAAAGCCGAAGATCGTAGGCGGTGGCACAACCATCGACGCCGCTCCACTCGACGATAACGGCCAATTCGACACCGGCAAAACCCTCGACGGCACAGCCCCCGTTGAGATCAGCTTCCCCACTCTCTACAATTGCGATTGGCGACCGTCCGACTTAGGGGAAGCCGCTCCGGTAGGCAACGGCAGCCTTCCCGCCATCGCCGATGGGGATTGCGTTCTCAGCGTCGCTGCCGCCCAAGGCTACCGCAGCTACAAAGACATTTGGCAAGCTCCCGAGAACGACACGCTCAAGACCGACCGGCCCTCGCCTGGCTCGCTGGTAGTTGGTGACGTCCTCAAAGCCCCCGACAGCAAGGACAAGAAGGTCACCAAGGCCGTTGACGCCGAGTGGACCTTCATCGTCAAGTCGCTCAAGAAACCGAAGCTCCGCATCATCATCGTCGATAAAGAACGTAAGGCCCTGGAGGACTGCGAGTGGACCCTTTCGGGTATTGCCAGCGAGACCGGCAAGACCGGAGCCGATGGGCTCATCGAAGTCCTCGACATTGACCCTGCCGCCAAGGATGCGACGCTAAAGGTCAAACCGCCACAGCCAGCGCCGGTCCAGCCGGCGCCGCCGCAACCCGTCGCCCCGGTGCCCGACCCGCCACCATACCCAATGGCGATCAAACCGGATGACTTCAAGGACGAAGCACCCGACACGAAGGACCTCACGCTGCCGTTTGAGTTCGTGCTCAAAATCGGTAGCCTGCCCGCGCATAAACACAAAACCGGTGTCACCGCGCGCATGCGCAACTACGGTTTCCTCACCGCTGACGACGCCACGGACGACCAGATCACGGCCGGCGTCAAAGCCTACCAACGCGAGATCGAAAAGAAAGACACCCCCACCGGCGCCTTTGCCGACATCCAGGAAGACCTCGAAACCCGCCACACCAAGGCGTAGCCACACCATATGAGCCGCACCGTCTTTATTGCCCGCACTGCCGATGACCTGGATCAGGTCAACCGCATTGTCATTCCTACTTTTGCGCTCGAGGACTTCCGCGTCGCCATTGGCACCAAGACCAGCAAGTGCTACCTGCCCGAAGGCTCGCCGGACCCGAAAGCAGGCAAAGGCGGCGCCGATGATTTCCACTTCATACCGGAAAAAGAAACCATCGAGATCCGCTATCAGATCGACGACACCGCGGGGCTTGTCACCGGAGCCAAGCTCGAATTGTTTACGCCGTTCAAAAAGGACCCGCTCTGGACCTTGGACTTCGACAAACTCGGCGCGGACTGGTGGGCGCACGGCAAGCACATCATCAAATGGGACGGCCGCATCGTCAAGCCGGCGGCGGAGCAAAAGGGCACCGACAAAGATGGCGGCCTCGAACACGACCTCACCAAAGTCGACCTGGACAAAAGCCTCAAGGATTTTCCGGAAGGCTACGCGACTCTGGAATTTCCACCCTACAAGTTCCGCATGACTCTGGTGAGCAAGGATCACGCCGAACATGGCAAGCCGATTTACGGCTGGACATACTGGCAAATCCTCATCCACGGCTTTGAATTCGATCTGGGCCCCGAGGAAACCGTGCCTAACACCGGCGGTGGGGACGTCCACGAACGCAACAAGAAGCTCCGCAAAAAGATTGAGGACGACGGAAAAATCCCCGCCGAAGGAGCCACGCGCAAGGTCAAACTCATCAGCGATATCTACAAAACCCGCAGTTCGGAGATGGGCACCAATGCGGGCTACACCGAATACAACACGATGTGGGGCGACGGCCCGCTGATTCCCGTCCTGGCTAAGATCCGCCTCAAGGATTCGAACGACGGGGAAGTAAAACTGGATGAGAGCGACAAAGGAGCAGTGGCCGTAGGCAATGCCAAGTTCCTTTGGGATTTTGAAGACCCCGACGAAAACACGGCCGCACAAATCGGCGGCGGGCGGGCCAAGACTTTCGTCGACGACGCGATCAACTTCAAAAAGAAGAAGGGCAACGACTGGCCCAAGGGTGACAACTGCCATAAAGATCGCGGCGGCAAGCGTGGCGACAACAGCAAGTTCCTGTTTCCCGAACAAGCCGGCTACGATGCGGCGGACTCGCTCACAGACGGCTCATTTCCGTTTGAGGTGAAGAAGGCCAAGAAGCGCAAGTGGGCCGTGCTCGCCAAAGGTTGGAGCAAGGGCAAACTCAAGGGCCGCACCGGCGTGGCATTTCAGCCTTCCCGCATGGCCGGCGACGACTACAAGCTGGTCGTTTACCTGGCCAACGAGTTCACCAAGCTCGATGAGCATCGCCTGGATGTGGACGATGAAGAGTTGAAAGCGGCAGACACGATCAAGAAGAAGACCGGCACGTTTCAAGTCTGGCGCCAGATCCACATTTCCAAGTACGTCCGGAAGAAGAATTCCATGCCGGACTTTGTCGCCGCCAATATCGGCTCCATCCGGGCCAACTACGAGAAGTGCTACATCTATGTCGAGAGCGCCGGGATTGTCAACGCGGAAATCGCGGTGGCGGGGTATAACGATCTGGCTCGCAAACGGATCACCGACTTGGGCAATGACGTCGTAGACCTTGCAGTGGACAATACGGCCGATCACTCTTCCACAGCCTCGGCATTCCTGGTTCGGACCTTTGACCAGTTTCGCGCCGCGGTCCGCGCAAAACTTGTAGCTCAGCACCCGACTTTGCCCACCGGAGACATCGATCTTGCTTTAACCTACGTACTGAGCTCGGAAGGAATAGATACGGCACAGAAGTACTGCCAGGCGATTGATGATCTTTTAAAACCTGCCTGCAAGCTGTTGGCGGATGATGTGCGCGCCATCAACGGAGCGGCCGACGGCGTGACGGTTGTACACTTTGACTATCCAACCAGCATACGGGCCAGTCTCGGAACACCCGGCTTCAACGGCGCAGCTATTTCCGTGGTGGGCGCCACACGCAACAAATGCTGCTTTCTGCTGGTCAAGAGTGCGGTGGATACATTCGTACACGAAATTGGCCATCACCTCTTCCAGGCTCATTTCGGTCCAAGTCCGGCCTCGTTCGTTGCCGGACAACACGATGCCGCAGACACGGCCTGCATCATGACGTACAACCGGCCGCGCCCGGACTTTTGTGGCTACTGCATGCTACGCCTGCGCGGCTGGAACTCCGTCCTCAGCACCACCAGCGCATCGAACAAGAACACGACATAGCTATGCCGTGGCCCACGTTTTTACCGAAAGTAGGAAGTCTCATCATGATCGTTTACGCCATTGAGCCGTCACAGCCAAGCTACCTTCTGGATGAGGCCGTCTATCTCACCCTGACGGTTGAGAACCAGGGGTCCGAAACCGTCGAAATTCCCGATCCTCTGCACGAAGACAACCACGAGCCTGAGTTTGAGATCGAGCGGTTAGAACCAGCTGCAAAAGCGGTTGGCATAAGCAATTGGTCGGCGATGAACGGACCCCAGGCGCCTCCGCCTCCGTTGCAACGCATTCCACTGAGCGGCGGTGGCAAATGGCAGGAACAGATTCAAGTGAATTCGCTTCTGCCGCCATTGCGCGAAGCCGGCGAATACCAGGTGGGTTCCAGCATCACGGTCGAAACGGCGCAGGTCCGCGCGCCGAAAAAGACGATTCAAATCGTGCGGCCAGTTCCTGTTTCCATCGCCATAGGGCAAGGAACGCGGCCAATAAATCAGGGCGAAGGACAGCTGGTTTTCCTGCAAAAAGGAGACACTTCGACAGCTGTGTATTCCGCCCGGGCGGTCGAAACCGACCCGTCGAATAGCGAGGTTGTGTTGCGGACATTGATGCGCCGCGCAACCGCCAGCGCTAACGCGTCAGACATTCTCAGCCCTTCATCGAACGCGCCGGTGTACGCAGACCTGACGCGATGGATTCTTTGGCGCGAAGGCGCAAAGCTGAAATCCATCAGCACGCTCGCATCCGAGCCGGTAGAGTTACAACTGCCGCAGCAGCCGGACTCTCTTGTGCGGCCCGCACTCACCACGAAGACTGGTCCGGCGCTCGTTCTGTCAATACATGGCAAAGCTCTGTCCCTGATTTCCGTTACGCGCAAGCTGGAGGCTCTCCCCGAGCTACGTTGGACGGCGGAGTTGCCGGCGGTCCCAGCATCCATCACGGCGACGATCAGTCCGGTAGCGCTGGGGGATAAGACTTATGTCGCCATGCTTGCCGCTGGTGATTCCGGCTTTGATCTGTACTGCGCGCCGTTTACCGTCACCGGACTGGGCGCCTTCGAAAAGATCCACGTCGCCGATGGCAAGTACTTGAGCAACATCCCGGTTGTCGCGATGGTTTCGAACAAAGGCACGGTTCACGTGGCGGCACTGCGCAGCGATGCCAGCAAGGACAAGGAAGTACGCTTGAGCCGGGTGGAGGCGCTGTTTGGAGGCGAAGATAACCCCGAGCCGAAGCTGAGTGTCCAGAGCCTGCCAGCGCTTGAAAAGCCAGTCACGCGTGGCGCTTTATTGTTCGTGGCGAGCAACGAGGGCGTTCCTCTGCGTCGCGAAGTGGTCGTGGAGTCCGGCGAGGATCTTTGGAATCTCACCGGCGGAGGGGCATTCCAGCCCATTCTGCCCCGGCGGACGTTTCCATCGCCACTTACACTCATGGCAGGCGATGAACTGAGTTACGTGCTATTTCAAAACGCTCAAGGGGCCGTCCATTTTGAGCCTTTAAACCGTTAGTTCTCCTACTTACTTAGGAAGTTGGGGCTAGATTCTAGGGACTTTAACCGATAGCCCAGTACCTTTGGGTATGGCATAAATCCATTAAGGGGCGTAAGACCCTGCGGATTGGATATATGACCGTTCCTACATTGCTGGCACCCAAAACCAAGATCCCGGACCTGTGTGACGCCGTTCTCGCCGCTCGTGCAGGCGATACACAGACGGCGCGCCAATTGATCGATCGCATCTTGCGCGCCAAGCCGGATCATGAACAGGCGCTGTTGTGGAAAGCTGTGTTGTGCCGCTCGGAGGAGTCGCCGGAAGCGTACTTGGAACAGGTCCTGGAATTGAATCCCGCCAACGGCAAGGCCTTTGAAACGCTCGCCTTGTGGCGGGTCGGCAAGGACAGTTGGAACGAAGGTCCGGCCAAAGTGGTTGCCAACTGCCCGGTGTGCTATCGGGCCACCAATGGCGACGTTCGCTGCTGTTCCTGCGGGTCGATGGTCACTCTGGTGTCGTGGAACGACTTTCTGAATAACGACGACGTCGACGAAAGGCGCGTGCAGGCTGGTGTCGACCGTTGGCTGCAGGGCATGCAACGTTCGGTGAGCGCGGGAACGGCGTATTTGCTCGCCCTCGGCTACCTCAACCTGAAGCGGAGCGGCGAAGCCTGTTTTTATTTGCAGAAAGCCCGTGCGATGGGAATCACTGAGCCGGGCATGAACGAACTGATCGAATTTTTCCAATCGAAGCCTTTGATCCTGGTTGTCGAAGAGAATACGCTGGTGCGGCGCTTCTTGAACACGGTGCTCGTGAAATCGGGATACCGTGTGGTGACTGGGATGGACAACGGGGAAGGGCTGAAACTGTACGCACAGTTCCGGCCCGCCCTCGTGGTTTGCGGCGATTCGGCGTTCTGCAAGATCCTGCGCGAGGCGGGAAGCAAGACGCCGATGGTACTGATGGGCGAAGGCTTCGGAGTCAGCGTCAAGGCCAAGCTGGCGGGCGCCGCGGCGTCCCTGCGCAAGCATTGCGAACCGGAAGCGGTGACGGCCACCGTTCGCCGGCTGATCGCCGCATAAGACTGCTTGCAACTTTTCGCGAATCGTGAGAATCAGATGGGGGTGATCAATCCGCCCCCGGCAACGCTTCTTCCCGCCATCCACCGCCGCTACAGCACGCGCGTGTTTTCCCCGCGAAACGTTTCAAAAGAACAGATCGAACACATCTTCCATGCCGCCCGCTGGGCCGCCTCCTCGTCGAACGAGCAACCGTGGCATTTCATCGTTGCCGCTCGGGATCGGGACCCGGAAGGTCACACCCGCATCGGCAGCACGCTAGTGCCCGGTAACGCGTGGGCGCTGACCGCTCCGGTGCTTGGCATATCGGTGGCGCGGACGACGTTCCTACGCAATGGGCGGCACAATCCGTATTACAAGCACGATACCGGCGCGGCAATGGCTCTTGCGGCGTTGCAGGCGGTCGAGGACGGTCTGAATCTCCGGCAGATGGGCGGGTTCGACGCGGCGAAGGCGGCGGAGGTCCTGGAGATCCCGGAAGGCAACGAGGCGGTCGCCGCGTTCGCGCTGGGGTACCCGGAGACGGTTGAGGCTCCCGCCGAGCGTCAGCGCAAGCTGATCGAGGATGTTCTGTTCGGCGGCAAATTCGGTCAGCCGCTGGTTTGATTTTGGCGAAGTTCGGGGTAGGTGAAGTTCGCCTCGGATTTTGCGGGTCGCACGGCTTGGATTTTCCCAGGTGCACCGCTTCCGGACTGGTACGGGAACTGGTGCGAGGAGTGGCACCGATTGCCGGTTTGGGCCTCTTTTGCAATGACTTGCGAATGGGGCCTCGGCGGAATTCGGCGCGAGCCTCGGGATAGGCCGGCGGCGAACCTTGGGGCTAAGGACTATCCGCGACCTCCGGGAGGACGCAGACTCTGGCCTTTGTACGGATGGCGCTTGTCCCACTCCGGCCAGTTCATCTCCAGTCCCAGACCCGGGCGATTGGACAGCGTTGCGAACCCCCTGGTATGTTTCGGGAACGTACCGTTGGTCAGCGGTGCGAACTCGTCTACCGCGCCGGTGTCCCATTCCTGCATCAGGAAGTTGCGAACTCCGGCCATCGAATGCAGCGACGCGACGTGCGCCACCGGGCCGTAATACATGTGAGGCGAAATCTCCGCACCGTACGTGTCGGCCAGCGCGGCGATCTTGCGGATCTCGCTGATGCCTCCGCAGTGGATCACGTCCGGCTGTACGATCTGCGCGCCTTTGGCATCCAGCAACTGCTTGAACTCGTAGCGCGACACCAGTCCTTCGCCTCCCGCTAGAGGCACCGGGGACTTGGCTGCGATATCGCCCAGCGCCTGCGGCATCTCGCGCCAGGTCGGTTCTTCGATGAAGATCGGGCGGAATGGCGCCACCGCTTTGGCGAACTCGATGGCCGACCTCGTGCTGAACGTCTCCCACATCTCAAGCGCGATTTCGAGTTCCGGGCCGCCTCCCGCGCGCACGGCTTCCACTTCGGCGGTCAACCGGTGGAGGCGTTCCGTTTCCGTGCCTCCCTTCGGCAGCACCCACTTCACACATTGCCAACCGTCCGCCCGGGTGCGAGTGGCGAGGTCGCGCAAACCCGCCGGCGTGCGAGGTTCGAGAGTCTGGCTCCAGTGGCTGTAATACAGCTTCATGGGCTTCGCTTCCGACGCGCCGAGCAGCCTCCAAACCGGTTCGCCGAGCGTCTTGCCGGCGATGTCCCATAGCGCGATGTCCACCGAGGCGAGCGCGGTCATCAGG
>JAFDVT010000634.1 GCA_018268875.1 Acidobacteriota bacterium | reverse complement strand
GAGAAGTACTTCGGATCGCTGAAGCCGGTTCGCAAGGCCAAACCGGATGTGCCGCCCGCGCCGCGAGCCTCGATCGTGCTGCGCGACAAGAAATCGCTCGAACAGGTGCAGGTGTATGTCGCCGCGCCGTCGATTCCGATTGCGCACAAGGACCGCTTTACCTGTTACCTGCTGAACACGATTCTGGGCGCCGGCGTGAGTTCGCGGCTGTTTCAGAACATCCGCGAAAAGCAGGGCCTGGCCTACGCGGTGTCGAGCGAACTGATCAGCTACCGCGACGCCGGCATCATTGCGGTGTACGCGGCGACGTCGCCCTCGACGGCCATGACGCTGGTGAAGTCGGTTGCCAAGGAATTGGCGAACATGCGCGATGAGATGGTTCCCGCCGAGGAGTTGCGCCGTGCCAAGGACCATTTGAAAGGCTCGCTGATGTTGAGCCTGGAATCGACGTCCAGCCGCATGCACAACCTCGCGCGGCAGGAACTGTTCTTTGGCCGTTACGCGACCATGGACGAGATGCTCGAATGGATCGAGGATGTCACGGCGGAACAGATACAAGCTCTTGCCCAGCGCTTCTTCCAGCCCAAGGCGATGGCCGTAGCGATGCTCGGACCGATGAAGGGCATCAAGATCACGCGGGCCGATTTACAATAAACTTTCCATGAACGTGGCGGGCCGGTTCCTGCTTTTGTGTAAGCCAATCCTGTGTCTGCTGGCGGCGGCGGTTGCGCTGGTGGCCCAGCAGGTACCGGCGCAGTACGAAAAGCCCGCCGGCTACCTCAGCGACTTCGCGCATGTGGTGAACGCGGCGGACGCCGATGCGATCGAGCAGTACGCGTCGTCGCTCCGCACGGCCACAGGCGTCGAGGTCGCGCTGGTTACGGTTCGCACCCTCAACGGCGAGCCCGTCGAAGACTTCGCCAACAACCTGTTCCGCAAGTGGGGCATCGGCCAAAAGGGCTCGAACGAGGGTCTGCTGATCCTGCTGGCGATCGACGACCGGAAGAGCCGCGTCGAGGTCGGCTACGGCCTGGAACCGATTCTGACGGATGGTTATGTCGGATCGGTGCAACGGCGGATCCGGCCCGATCTGCAAGGCGGCAACTACGGCACGGCGCTGCGCACGGCGCTCGAAGCCTTCGGCGCCAAAATTCACGAAGCAAAAGGTACGCTGACGAGTTCCACGCCGGGCGCGGGACCTCCGGGCGTACACATCCCGGCGAGATTCCTGATCCTGCTGCTGATCGTCGTCGTGCTGTTCCTGTTCTTTTCGGGATCGGGTGGCGGTGGCAGCGGCTGGGGCGGTAGGCGGCGCGGCCGTGGTGGGGTATTCTGGCCTGGACCCTTCATTGGAGGCGGCGGTTTTGGCGGATCGTCCGGCGGTGGCTGGGGTGGCGGAGGCGGCGGTAGCGACTTCGGAGGCTTTGGCGGCGGCGATTCGGGCGGCGGAGGCGCATCGTCTGACTGGTGATGATGGAACAACTGCTAAAAGAACTGACAAACCGGTTGAAGTCGCAATACGGGCAGCGGCTTGTGTCGTTGATCCTGTATGGCTCGGCGGCGGACGGAAGCGGCAGGGAGCAGGAACCGGAGTTCAGCGACCTGAACATCCTGTGTGTGCTCGACCAGGTGGACGGGCGGGCGCTGGCGGCGTCCGAGCCCGTGTTCCGCTGGTGGCGGGAGAATCGCCAGCCGGCGCCGCTGTTGATGAGCGCCGAAGAAGTCGCCGCGTCCACCGATTGCTTTCCGATTGAGTTCCAGGACATGAAGGACCGCCGGCGTGTACTCGAAGGCCGCGACATTGTGGCGGATCTTGTCATCGACTTTTCGTTCCATCGCGCGCAGGTGGAGCACGAGCTGCGGACTAATGTGCTGCGGTTGCGGCAACAGGCGGCGCCGTTGTTGGGGAACCCGGCGGCGCTGTTGCGTCTTTGCGCGGACGCATTATCGACCTTCTGCGTGCTGGGCCGGCACGCGTTGTTGTTGAAAGGGGTTCGCGTGAATCCCCGGAAGCGTGAAATCATCGAAAGTCTAAAGGCCTCGCTCGGCCGCGACTTTCGGGCGTTTGACACGTTGCTGGGAATCCGCGAAGGAAAACCGGCCGGACCGGACAGCAGCGCGGCGATCCCGCTGTTTGACGAGTACGTGTCGGAAATCCAAGGCATCGCGGCATTTGTGGACAAGCTGGAAAAGGGAGAATCCTGAGATGAAAAGTGTATTGATCGTGGTGGGCGTGCTGGTATTGCTGGGCCTGCTGATATTTATGCCGCTCATGGGGGCGCGCAATGAACTGGTGCGATCGCGCGAGGCGGTAACCGGGGCCTGGTCGAACGTGGAAACGGCGTTGCAGCGCCGCGCGGACCTGATTCCGAATCTCGTGGAAACAGTGAAGGGGTTCGCCAAGCAGGAACAATCGGTGATCGACTCGGTGACCAACGCCCGAGCGGCGCTGGGCGGGGCTCGCACGCCGTCCGAAAAGATCGCGGCCAACGACCAGTTGACGGGCGCGCTGAGCCGCCTGCTGATGGTGGTGGAGAACTATCCGCAGATCCGCAGCAACGAGAGTTTTCAGCAACTGATGAACGAACTGGCGGGAACCGAGAACCGCATCTCGGTGGAGCGGAGGAAGTACAATGAGATTCTTCAGAAGTACAACACCGACATCGAACTGTTCCCCAAGAATATTGCGGCCTCGCTGTTCGGATTCCAACGCAACGACGCCTACTTTAAGGCAGACCAGGGAGCCAAGGAAGCTCCAAAGGTAAAGTTCTAGAAACCCACACAACAATGTCCATCCCAACCTACGGAAACTACATCAACGGTGAGTGGATCACCAGCGGTCCGACGTTTGAGAACCGCAATCCCGCGAACGCGGACGAAGTTGTCGGATTGTTCGTGAAGGGCTCGGCGGCCGACGTCGTGAAAGCCGACGAAGCGGCCCAGGCGGCGTTTGCGTCGTGGTCGACGCTGGCCGGTCCGGCGCGTGGCAATTACCTGTTCAAGGTCGCGGACATTCTGGACGCGAAGTTCGACGCGATTGCCGCCGACATGACGCGCGAAGAAGGCAAGACGTTGCCGGAAGCCAAGGGCGAGGTTCGCCGCGCCATCAACATCTTCCGCTACTTCGGCGGCGAAGGTTCGCGCATGGGCGGCATGATTGTGCCGTCGGAACGCGACCGCGTCCACATGTTCGCCATCCGCAAGCCGATTGGCGTTGTGGGTTTGATCACGCCGTGGAACTTCCCGATCGCGATCCCCGCGTGGAAGATCGCGCCGGCGCTCATCTGCGGCAATACGGTGATCGTCAAGCCCGCTTCGGTGTCGCCGCTGAGTTCGTGGCACATCGTGAACGCTTGCCATGAGGCCGGCATTCCCAAGGGCGTCATCAACTTCATCTGCGGTTCCGGCGGCGAGATCGGCGAGGCGCTGGTGAACGCCAAGAACATCAAGGCGATTTCGTTCACCGGCAGCTGCGAGATCGGCGACTGGGTTCACAAGGAAGCGTCGAAGCGCAAATTGCGCATCCAGTTGGAAATGGGCGGCAAGAATCCGACCATCGTGCTGGCGGACGCGGACTTCAACAGCGCGGTGGAAAACTGTGTCAACGCGGCGATGTTTTCGACCGGCCAGAAGTGCACGGCGACCAGCCGCGTGATTGTCGAAGAAGCGATCTACGACAAGTTCGTGGCGGCGGTGGTGGAACGTACCAAGAAGCTGAAGGTCGGCGACGGCATGAAGCCCGGCGTAGACATCGGTCCCGCGGTGGATAAGGGGCAGATGGAAACGGACCTGAAGTACATCGGCATCGCGAAGGAACAGGGCTTGCAGCCGTTGTGCGGCGGCGAGCGCCTGACGGGTACGGGTCCCAATGGGGAGGATCTGTCGAAGGGTTATTTCGTCGCGCCCACGGTGTTTGCGGATGTGACGGAAGCGATGACGCTGGCGCAGGAAGAAGTGTTCGGTCCGGTGCTTGCGATCATGAAGGCGAAGGACTTCGAAGACGCGTTGCGCATTGCCAACAATGTACCGTTCGGCCTGTCGGCATCGGTGCAAACATCGAACCTGTCGCGTGTGTTCGAGTTCATCTACCGGATGGAAGCGGGACTGCTCACCGTCAACCTACCCTCGGCTGGCGTAGAATACCAGTTGCCCTTCGGGGGCACCAAGGATTCGAGCTTCGGGCCGAAGGAACAGGGTCCGGCGGCGATGGAATTCTATTCAGACTACAAGACGGTTTACCTCAAGTACTGACTACTACATGAAAATCGGACAAATCTTCTGGAATAAGAACGTCACGGCGGCAGTGTTCGACGCCGAGGGACACGCCCGGCCCATCCCGGGGCACACGGTCTACGATCTGATTGTGCGAAGTGAAAAAGAGGGAGTCGCAATCCAGGACCTGGCGGCTTCTATGGCAGCGGGTCATGCCGTAGAAGCGGTAAAGCCGCTGATGCCCATCAAGCCTCGCGAAGTATGGGCTTGCGGGTGTACCTACGAGATGAGCGCCTCGTTCCGGGATGCGGAACATGGGACGCGCGAAGGTTTCTACGCGGCGGTTTACCGTGGGGACAGTCCCGAGGTTTTCTTCAAGGGGACGTCGCGCGTTTGCGTGGGTCCGGATGAACCGATCGGGATTCGCGTCGATTCGAAGTTCACGGCGCCGGAGCCGGAACTGGCGGTGATCCTGGGTACCGGTGGCAAGGTTGTCGGCTACACGGT
>JAFDVT010000633.1 GCA_018268875.1 Acidobacteriota bacterium | reverse complement strand
GGTGGTGGCGGTGCCGACGTTCTGCAAATTGAGGTGGAAGCAGTCGACCTTGGCATTGCCGTACTCAGGTAGCGGGATCAACCTGGCGTCGATCGGGACCTTTGCCAACGCCGCCTTGCCATCCGCCCAAAACTGATCGAAGTCGGCGGCATCCTGCTGGGTGGGAACAATGTTTTCGGGCCGGAACGCGGCGGTGGCGAGTCCGCGGTAGGTTCGCCCGTTGCGTTCGGTGGTGGCGATGCAGCGCAGGAAGCCGGCCTCGTTCATCGTGCCGCCTTCGACAACCAGGCCCTCGGCCGGCAAAGTGATGGTGCGGTCCACGGCCGGCGTCATCATCTCCGGGCCGATGCGGATGTTCACCTGCAATCCACCGAGAGGCTGTCCGTCCTGCACGGCGGAGACGCGGAACTTTACCGGTTGGCCGGGTTCGTAACGCCAGTCGGAATGATCGGTGGAAACACGAAGCTGAACGGTGCCGACCCGGTCCTGTGCGAGCAGCGCGCTGGCGGCGGCCGCGAGAAGTAAAAGGTAACGACGGAGCATTAGTCAAAGCTTACTATTGCGGGTTTGCGTGCAGGAGGAGGGCCTGGTCCAGATCGCGCCACAAGTCTTCCACGTCTTCGATGCCGGTGCTGAGGCGAAGGAGCGAGCGCGGCAGATGTTCCTGGCCGGGGATACCGGCGCGACGTTCGATGGTGGATTCGACGGCGCCGAGGCTGGTGGCGTGCTGGATCAGGCGCACATTGGCGCACACGGCATCGGCATGGGTCGCACCGCCAGCGACATCGAACGACACGATCGTTCCAAAGCCCTTCAACTGCCGCCGGGCGGCCTCATGCGTGGGATGGCTGCCGAGGCCGGGATAACGCGTGACGGTGACCTTGGGATGCTGTTCCAGACGTTCGGCGAGAATAGCGGCGTTCGCCTGGGCTCGCTCCAGCCGCAGAGCCAAGGTTCGCGCGCCGCGCACGGCCAGAAAGACTTCCAACGTTCCTGGCGTCGCGCCGGTGAGTTCGCGGGTGTGACGAAGGGCGTCGCGCATGGCGGGGTCGCGCGCGGTAACGACGCCGCAGAGGAGGTCCGAATGGCCTCCGATGAACTTGGTGGCGGACTGCACGGCAAAGTCGGCGCCGAGGTCGAGTGGCCGCTGGTTGAGCGGCGTGGCGAAGGTATTGTCCACACCGAGGATCGCGCCGGGTTTGCGGGGCGCTCTGCAAATGATGTCGAGGTCGGCGACGGCGAGCAGTGGGTTCGAGGGCGATTCGAGCCAGATCAGGTCGGCACCAGCGCAGGCGTCGACCCAAGCCGGGGTGTCCGATACGGCGATACGGCGGACGGTCCAGCGGCCACGGCTTTCGCCCGCGGCGGCGAGCGCGGAAACGCCCTGGTAACAGTCGTCAGGCAACGCGATGCGGGAACCGGCGGGTACACGATCGAAGATCGCGGCGATGGCGGCCATGCCGGACGCGAAGGATACAGCAAGTCCTCCTTCGAGTCCGCCGATGAGGTCTTCGAGAGCGTCCCAACCGGGGGTGCCGTCGTCGCGGGAGTAGGCTCGCCGGTCGCCCAGCACGAAGTTCGACGCGGGCCATGGAGGGACGTTGAGGGGAGAGCCAGGCGTACGGTCACGGCCGGCGGAGACCAGCCAGGATTCCACCTTGTGAGAAGAGTTCGCGCTCATTGGTAAAGAGTCTAGCGAACGAGGTTTTGAGGCGACTGGAGCCGGCATTCGGGATCGAACCGAAGACCTTCTGATTACAAGTCAGATGCTCTACCAGCTGAGCTATGCCGGCCTGCGTTGTGACGCTGGTACGCTTATGATTGTAGCCAATCCCGGTTGCGCTTCGCGGTGCAACGAAAGTTCCAGCCATGCAGAAACGACCTCTCGGCAACAGCGGCCTCGCTATCGCTCCCCTGGCGCTGGGCGCCAATGTGTTCGGGTGGACCGTACCCGATCCGCCGTCCAGTTTTCCGATCCTCGATGCGTTTGTGGACCTCGGGTTCGACCTGATCGACACCGCCGATATCTATTCGACGTGGGTGCCCGGCCATGCGGGCGGCGAATCGGAAACGATCATCGGCCAGTGGTTCGCGGCGAATCCGGGCAAGCGCGGCAAGGTGGTGCTCGCCACCAAGGTCGGCATGGCCATGGGACACGGCGGCCAGGGACTTCGCAAAGAATACATCGTGAAGGCCGCGGAAGATTCGCTGCGGCGCTTGCGAACCGATTACATCGACCTGTATCAGTCCCACAAAGACGACCCGGATACGCCGCTGGTGGAAACGCTGGAAGCCTATCAAATGCTGATCCGGCAGGGCAAAGTCCGGCACATCGGCGCGTCGAACTACAGCGCGCAACGGCTGGCGGAGGCGCTCGAAACGGCGCATTTGAACGGACTGCCGGAGTACATTTCGCTGCAGCCCGAATACAATCTGTACGAGCGCGCCGGGTACGAGGCGGAACTGGAACCGCTTTGCCTGAGGCATGCCATTGGCGTGATTCCGTACTTTGCGCTGGCGTCGGGGTTCCTGACCGGCAAGTACCGTTCGGACGCGGATCTGCACAAGAGCGCGCGAGGCGGCGGGATTGGCAAAAAGTATCTGAATCCGCGCGGTCTGCGGATTCTGGATGCGCTGGACGCGGTGTCGGCGGCGCACGAAGGTTCGACGCCGGGGATCATCGCGCTGGCGTGGCTGATGGCTCGCAAGGGCATCACGGCGCCGATCGCAAGCGCGACGACGGTGGCGCAACTGCACGAAATCGCACTGGCGGCCAACGTCGCGCTGACGCCGGAACAGGTTCTGCAACTCGACACCGCGAGCGCCTACTAAAGCATGCTGGCGGAAGCGCAGAAGTCCGCGGGCAGAAGCATCCCGCTTCTGGTGGCCAGCGCGTACTTCATGGAAAATCTGGATGGCACGGTGATTGTGTCGGCGCTGCCCACCATGGCGCGCAGCTTTCATGTCACCGTCGCCGACATGAGTCTGGGCGTGTCCGCGTACCTGATGGCACTGGCGGTGTTGATTCCGGCGAGCGGATGGTTTGTGGACCGGTACGGCGTGCGGCGCATCTTTACGCTGGCGATTGCGGGGTTCACGCTGGCGTCGATTGCCTGCGCGGCCAGCCAGAACCTGCACATGTTCACGCTGGCAAGGCTGCTGCAGGGCGCGGCAGGGGCGCTGATGGTGCCGGTGGGACGCCTCGCGGTACTGCGCAGTACACCGAAGCAAGACCTGATCGACGCGATCGCCACCATCACGTGGCCCGGACTTGCGGCGCCGGTGCTCGGGCCTCCGCTGGGCGGTTTTATCGTCGAACACGCGTCGTGGCACTGGATCTTTCTGCTGAACCTGCCGCTGGGCATCGCGGCGTTGTTGTGGGCGCGGCGAATTCTTCCGCCCGAAGAGGATGCCGGCGGCGTGTTCCTGGCACCGCCGAGGCCGTTTGACTGGCCGGGGTTCGTGCTGGCGAGCACGGCTTGCGTTTCCGTGATGGCGGGGATGGAATGGATCGGGCAAGGCCACAACCTGGCGATTGGGGGCGTCCTGCTCGCGATCGGGGTGCTGGCGGGAGTTGGCGCGTACGTCCATGGGACGCGCGGAAACCGTCCACTACTGGACCCGTGGGCGCTGCGGTTGCCGACGTTCGCCACGGCGGTGTTCAGCGGAACGTGGTTCCGGGCGTCGGCCTCGTCGTTGCCGTTCCTGCTGCCCTTGCTGTTGCAGGTGGGCTTGGGCTATAACGCGTTCCATTCAGGATTGCTGGTGTTGATGCTGTTTGCGGGCAATCTGGCGATGAAGCCTCTCACAACGCCCATCCTGCACCGGTTCCCGTTCCGGACCATCCTGCTCGTGAACGGGTCGCTCACCGCGGCGATGTTTCCGGCATGCGCGTTCATCGGCAGCGGCACGCCAATCGCGCTGTCGGCCGTGATCCTGTTTGCGGCGGGGGCGGCGAGGTCGATGCAATTTACGGCGTACAACACCATCGCGTTCGCCGACGTCCCCGAAGACCGCATGAACGCTTCCAATACGCTATTCAATACGATGGTGCAGTTGGCGATGGGGATGGGAATCGCGCTGGGGACGCTGGCGCTGCGGCTCGCCACTTCCTGGAGCGGCCATACGGGAAACCCGCAACTGTGGGACTTCCGGATCGCGCTGTTCCTGATGGGCGGATTCTGCCTGTTTTCGTTAGTCGAACTGCTCGGCTTGCGAAAGGATGCGGGCGATGTGGTGCGCGTTCGGGAATCCGCTCGCGCGTGATCGTGTCGTCAAAACCGCTTCCAACATACGGCAAGGACACACAGGTGACATATGGCGAATTCCTCGCAAACGGATATCTGGGCGCTGGCGGATCTGGAAACGCCATGGTGCCTGCACACGGTTGTGACCTTGCGAGTGGCGGAGCATATGGCGGCCGGCAAACCGGTGGCGGATGCCGATCCGGAAACGTTGCGTCGCGTGCTCAAGCATTTGGCCGGCAAGGGTGTGTTTGTTGAAGAGCCGGACGGGACATTCACCCTCAACGACGCCGCACGCCAACTGATGGACCCCGCCATACGGCTGGGCCTCGACCTCAACGGCATCGGAGGGCGGATGGCCGGAGCCTGGAGTACTCTGCCCAGCGCCGTGCGGGCGGGACGCTCCATGTATCAGGAACAGTTCCAGCGGAGCTTTTGGGATGATCTGGGGGCCAATCCGCCGATTGCGGAGAGCTTTCACCGGCTCATGGGACCGGAAGGCCATGGCATTCCCGATCCGGGTCTTACCGACTGGTCGCAAGTGCAAACCGTGGTAGATGTGGGAGGCGGCGAAGGCTGGCTGCTGGCGGAAATCCTTCGCGCAAATCCGCATCTGAAGGGAACGCTGGTGGACTTGCCGGAAGCGGTGGCCAACGCGCCGAAGGTATTCGAGAACGCCGGTGTCGGCAGCCGCGCGGAGGTGAGCGCGCAAAGTTTCTTCGAACCTTTACCCGCGGGTCGCGACGTGTATGTGCTCAAAAAAGTCCTGAGCAATTGGGCCGATCCCGAAGCGCTTCAAATCCTCCGGCGGTGTGCGGAGGCGATCGGGAAAACAGGTGTTCTGATCACCGATGTAAGCCCGCATCCGAGTCCCGAGCTATTGATGCTGGTGCTGGTCGGAGGCAAGGGGCGTACGAAAGATGACCTGGCGGCACTCGCCGCGCAGGCGGGGCTCCAGATTGTCAATCAGCATGGCTCGCTGGTGGAACTCCGCGCGACGGCTTCCCAATAGGCGGCGTGCGGCGGTCGCGAACGTTCGTCCTCAAAAAGGCGCGGCGAGGGTGCAGCCTGGAGGCGCGTTGACCGGGTTGCAGCGCGCTTTGGCGCCTCCCGGCAGGCTGACGTGGTAGCCCGAACCGGCGGCCTTCCAGTCGAATGGATAGTCGGTGGACAGGATCTGCGCACCGCTGGCGATGGCCTGGTCGCGACGCGCGGTAAGTCCTTCGCGAACGGATTGGGCTCCGCCGTCGGTCATGGTGCGTACGAGGTAGCCCTGCTTAACGAGTCCCGGGATGGCGGGCGAGGCTGGATCGTTGACCTTGACGAACGCGGCATCCGGCGTGCCGGGTTTGCTGTTGGTGAACATCACGCGGCCTTTCAGTGAGGCGTGCGCGCCCGCTGTGTAGAGCGGCGTCACGCGTTCCTGGTCGAGCAGAAAGACGATGCGGCCTCGCGCCCAACGGAGCTTAGGCCAACCTTGCTTGCGGACGGCTTCTTCGAGGGTTTTGTGTTTGCCGCGTACGTCGTCAGGCGTGACGAGTTTCGAAGGCGGCAGTACGCTGCGGATTTCGGCGTCGAGCGCGTCCATCGACGCGGCGGTGACGGGTTCCGGCACACGTTCCATTTTGTTTTCGACAAAGATGTAGAGCGGCAAGTGTCCGGGGTTGGCGTCCGACCATTTTCTGACGGTTTCGAGGCAGGCGATGAAGGTCCAGCAGTGGCTGCGGACGTCGACATCCTGCACGTGCAGAACCTTGAAGCCGGGTTTGCGCATGGCCTCGAGCCAGCCTTGGGGCATCGTTGTGCCGGCCTCGCGGACGTAGCGCGGATCGGTGAACAGGCCGCCTTTGCGGTCGCCGAAGACGTCGAGTTCGATCTTGCGGACGCCAGCGTTGAGTTGGGCTTCGAGCGGCGGATGTTGGTAGGCGAGCGAGGCGGCGGCTTGCGGATTGTTGCGGCGAAGCAGTTCCATCTCCTCCGGCGCCAGACCCGCGTGGTAGCTGTTGTGCGTACCGACGATCTGGATCTGGTTCATGCGGACATCACCATGCTGCGGTTGCCCGAGGAACACGGCCGCCGTCAAAAGGAAAAGCATACCTTTTGAGCATACAAATCCAATGTGACAATAGAGCTATGGGATGTGGATCCGGAATGGCGGCGCCCAAGCCGCCGGTAACGAATAAGACCGGGCGCAAGGTTTTTTGCGTCAAGCTGCAGAAGGAAATGTACGGTCTTGACGAAGTTCCGTTCGACGGTCATCCGCTGGGGCAGAAGGTGTTCGAAAACGTTTCGAAAGAAGCGTGGGGCATGTGGCTCGAGCAGATGAAGATGATCATGAACGAGTACCGCCTGAACCTCGGCACGCGCGAGGCGCAGGAGTTCCTGCTGAAGCAGATGGAAGAGTACTTCTGGGGCGCGGGTTCGGCGATGCCGCCGGGCTATGTACCCGATACCGAGAAAAAAGACACCGAAAACAAGGCCTAATTGGGGGCCGCGGAGGCGGAGCCGGGCATGGTGAACGTGAACCGGCTTCCCTTGCCCGGTTCGCTGTCGACTTCAATCTGCCCGCCGTGCATCTCCACCAGATGCCGCGTAATGGCCAGGCCGAGGCCGGTGCCTTCGACGCCGCTCGCCTGCTTCTGCCCGATCTGGTAGAACTTGTCGAAGATCGCTTCGTGCTGGGTGGCGGCGATGCCGATGCCGGTGTCGTTGACCCGGATGAGGACGCCGCCGATGCCGCGCGCTTCCGCTTCGAGCCAGATTCGTCCCGAGGCTGGCGTAAATTTCACCGCGTTGCTCAACAGGTTGTACAGAATCTGCTTGAACCGCAGGCGGTCCGCAAATAATTCCACCGCTTCTTCGTCGAGGTCGACCTCGATTTGAATGTCCTTGAGCGCCGCCTTGGCGTTGAGCGACGATACGACTTCGTCGATGGTTTCCGCCACCGGGAAGACTTCCGACTGCAGTTCGAGACGGCCGGATTCGATCTTGCTGAGGTCCAGGACGTCGTTGATGAGGGCCAGCAGATGCTGGGCGTCGCGATGGATGTGGCTGGCAAACCGGCGCTGCTTGTCGGTGAGCGGGCCTTCGATTTCTTCGAGCAGCAGTTCGGTAAAGCCGATCACCGTGTGCAGAGGCGTGCGAAGCTCATGGCTGACGCCGCTTAGAAATTCGCTTTTGAGACGATTGGCCGTTTCCACTTCCGCGTTGCGGAGCTGCAATTCGCGGTTCTTTTCGGCGAGTTCCTCGGTGTAGGCTCGTTCGATGGCGCGCAGGCGTTCCTCGCTCTGCTGGCGCTCGCTCACGTCGCGGATGATGGCGGCGACGCAGAACTGATCCTCGCAATAGACGGGGCTGAGGCTGATTTCGACGGGAAAGCGGGAGCCATCTTTGCGTTGGCCCTCCAGCCGGAGATTGGTGCCCATGGGGCGCCGGGCCGGGTGCTTCGAATACTGGCGCCGATGTTCGTGATGGCCTTTGCGCAGGGAAGCGGGGATCAGGATTTCAACGGGCTGCCCCAGCAATTCCTGCCGGGTGTAGCCGAATAGCTGTTCGGCGGTATCGTTGAGCAAAATAATCCGCCCTTCCGCGTCCACCTCCAGAATCGCGTCGGGGGCGGCGTTCAAGAGTTCGCGGAAGTGAACTGCTTCGTGGTCGTGCGCGCGGCCGGCGGCTTCGGTCAACAGGAACAGCGTCCCGGACTCCTCCCAGGGCATCACCTGGACCTCGACCTGCGCGGTGGAGCCGTCCTTGCGGCGGGCGAGCGTCTGGCCGAGCAGGGGAACGGGCAAGGGTCCACCAACGACCTCGTCCGCGGTCCAGCCCAGGGCGGATTCCATGCCCGGGCCCCATTGGCGCACGATTCCGTCTGAAGATACAGTGGCGAAGCCTACCTGCCCGGCCTGCAGAATCCGCGCCAGAACGGCCGGCGCCAACCGGTCGTCAATTGTCACTGGATCTGGAACGTGCTCCCCTCGAAACCATACTTCTTCATTTTGTACCGCAGCGCGTCGCGTCCGATGCGGAGGATGCGGGCGGCCTGCGACTGATTGCCGTTGGCTTCTTCGAGCGCGCGGCGTACGAGGAGGCGTTCCTGTTCCTCGATCGAGTCCAGAGTCGACGGCGGACCATCGGCCATGGAACCGGCGGGCGCTTCGCCCGGTTGCGGCTGCTGCGAATGATGCTCGTGGTACAGGCGCAGGTATTCGGGCATGTCCGGCGAATCGAGGATGTCGCCGGTGGCCATCATGGCGGCGTGGCCGATGATGTTTTCAAGTTCGCGAACGTTGCCGCGGAAGTCGTGGCGGGCGAGCAGGATCTCGGCGCGGCGGGAAATGCCACGCAGCGGCTTTCCGTACTGCTGCGAGAACTTGGCCAGAAAGTGGCGCGTGAGCAGCGAAAGATCGCCCTGGCGTTCGACCAGGCGGGGAACGCGGATTTCCACCATCGACAGACGGTAAAACAGGTCCTCGCGGAACGCTCGTTCCGCAATGGCGGCGCGCAGGTCGCGATGGGTGGCGGCGATGACGCGGATGTCCACCTTGCGAGGGGATACGGAACCGACGCGCAGCACTTCCTGGTTCTGCAGCACGCGCAGGAGTTTGGCCTGGGTGGACAGCGGCATGTCGCCGATTTCGTCCAGGAACAGGGTTCCGCCGTGCGCCTGTTCGATCAACCCGGGCTTGTCGTTTGCGGCGCCGGTGAACGACCCTTTGATGTGGCCGAACAGTTCGCTTTCGAATAGCGTTTCGACGACGGCCGAGCAGTTGAGGACGACGAGGCGTCCGCGCGAGACGGGGCTGAGGCTATGCAGCGCCTGGGCGACCAAGTCCTTGCCGGTGCCGGTTTCGCCGGTGACGAGAACGGTGCGGTAATGCGGCGCGATGCGCTTGATTTTGGAAAAGGTCTCCCACATCACCGGACTGTTGCCGATGATGCCTTCAAATTCCGCATTCGCCAGGACTTCCTCTTCGAGCTGGAGGGCGCGGCGCTTCTGGCGCGCGGCATTGGCGAGGTTGGCAATACGGTCGCGAATCACGGTGAGCGACACGGGTTTGTTCAGGTAGTCCGACGCTCCGTTCTTGATCGCTTCCACGGCGGTTTCGGTGGAATAGTGCGCGGTCATCAGAATGACGTCGATCGAAGGGTCGATGTCCATGACGCGCTTCAGTACTTCGAGGCCTGAGATGTTGGGCATCATCAGGTCGGTGAGGACGATTTGGGGGCGCCGGTCACGCACCAGTTCCAGTCCCAATTCCGGCGTTTGCGCGGTGAGGACCTCGATGCCCGGGCGCGCCAAAGCGCTTTCGAGCAGTTCTAGGCTTGCTGGATGATCGTCAATTACTAGGACACGGATATCAGCTTGTCCGGCCATCGTCGAACTCATGCTAACAGGCGCACCACCTCGGAGCGTAAGGCCTTTAGCGAGACGGGCTTGGCCAGGTAGCCGGTGAAGCCGGCGGCGAGGGCACGGGCACGGTCACCTTGCATGGCGCTGGCGGTTAACGCCATCACCGGGGTGTCGCAAAAAGCGGGGTGGGCGCGCAACTCCTTAATTACGCCAAAGCCATCCAGGCCTGGCATATGCAGGTCCAGAATAATCAGGTGGGGTTGCAGACGATGAGCGGCGCTCAACGCTTCGATGCCGTCGGCGGCTTCGTGAACGTCAAAGCCAGTATTTTCGAGCACGGTCCGGACCAATTCCCGTCCCTCGGGCTTATCGTCGGCGATTAGTATTCGTTTCCTCGGGGTCATGCGCTCCGTTTCAACCAGAACAAGTGCAATGCCGCTTCCAAACGGAAAGAGTTCAAGACAAAGGGCGGGGTGGTGGCAGGTGCGCCAACTCGCGCGGGAAAGCTGCGTCATATGACCCAACGCGATGCCGCAGGGGTAAAGAAACCAAGCACTTGGCAATGGGCCTACGATTGCACCCTGGGTGAGACGGAGGCTGTTTTGTGTTTGGAGTTTTCATATTTATCTGGTCGTTCGCGCTAATCAGCGGAACCGTGATGGTTTGGCTGTTGGCTTGGGCAATCCGCCGAGGGGAGTTCCGCGACCTCCGTTCGGGTGCCCGCATGATCTTCGACAAGGACGAGCCGATCGGGCTTGTCACCGATCACTTTCCGGGGGAACGTAAATGGTAGCCGACACCAAGGCTGGCGTGGTGAAAGGCGCCCCTAGCGACTACGAGTTCCGCGTAGAGGTAGACCGGTCGAGTAAGCAGGTGATCGTACTGTACTGGGCGGCGGCGCTGTTCTGGCTGACCGTGGCGTCGATTGCCGGCATCATCTCCTCCATCAAGCTGCACAATCCGGGCTTTTTGGGCGGCATCGAATGGCTGACGTTCGGCCGCGTGCGCGCGGTGCACTGGGATACGGCGATTTACGGTTTTGGCGGCGTGGCCGCCTCCGGTACGCTCCTGTGGCTGCAGGCGCGGTTATGCCAGGTCCGCATGCCGTATACCAAGCTGCTGATTGCCGGCGGACTGGTCTTCAACGTCGGCATTCTGGTGGGCGTTGTGGGCATCCTGATGGGCCAGTCGACGGGCGTCGAAACGCTGGAGTTTCCGCTGTACGCGATGCCCTTCCTGGTTGTGCCGTATGTCTTCATCGTCATCGCGAACTTTACGATGTACTTCAAGAAGAAGAGCTCGCACACCTACGTTTCGCAGTGGTATCTGATGGCCGTTACGGTGTGGTTCCCGGTACTGGTGTTGTCGGCCGAAGCCTGCACCAACCTGGGAGCGGTGGACGGCGTCGCGCAGGCGATCGCCAACTGGTGGTACGGGCACAATGTGGTGGGTCTGTTCGCGACGCCCACCGGCATCGCCGCCGCCTATTATCTGATCCCCAAAGTGATCGGCAAGCCGATTCACAGCTATCATCTGTCGCTGTTGGGCTTTTGGTCGAACGCAATCTTTTATAACTGGGCGGGTACGCACCATCTGACCGGCGGACCCCTGCCGGCGTGGACGATTACGCTTGGCGTGGTGGGCAGCATGATGATGTTCATTCCGGTGATCACCATCGGCATCAACCATCACATGACGATGCTGGGCAGCTTTCACCTGTTGAAGACGAGCCCGACCTTGCGGTTCGCCGTGATGGGTTCGATGCTGTACACGGTGTCGAGCTTCCAAGGTGCGCTCGAAGCACTGCGCAGCCACCAGGAAATTACGCACTTTACGCATTACACGATCGGGCACGTGCACCTTGGGATGTACGGGTTCTTTGCGCCGTTGATGTTCGCGATGATGTATTACGCAATGCCCCGCCTGATGAACCGGGAATGGAGCAGCGCGAGACTGATCCGCATCCACTTCTGGTGCACGCTGGTGGGCACGCTGCTGTACGGTGGCGCCATGTGCTACGCCGGCATCCGCCAGGGCATGATGATGAACGATCCGTCGATTCCGTTCCTCAACATCGTGCAGTGGACGATTCCGTTCCTGATGTCGCGTACGCTGGCCGGCCTGATTCTGTTGAGCGGCACGGTCGCGTTCCTGATCAACTTCGTTCGCATCGTGACGCCGCACAAGCTGACCTGGGCGACTCCGACGATGCTCGACTCCGACCGCGACTGGAAGCAGATTCTGGAAGCGGAAAAGGAGGCTAAGCCGCAACATGAGTAGAACATTCGTTCTTGCATTCGGAATTCTGTTGACGATTCTGTCGTCGGTTACGGGTCTGGTGATCATCCCGAACTGGCAATTCCAAGCCCTGAAGCCGGTGGTGAAGGCCGACGGCCGGCGGTACCCGGAAGCCTACTTCGGCGACTCCGCCAAAGGCCGCGGCGTGTACATCAGCCAGGGTTGTATTTACTGCCATACGCAGCAGGTCCGCATGAAGGGTTACGGCGCGGACATCCGCCGCGGTTGGGGAACCCGCCGCAGCGTGCCTCGCGATTACCTGGAAGACCGTCCGCATCAGCTGGGTACGATGCGCACGGGTCCGGATCTGGCGAGCATCGGCGCCCGGCAGCCTTCGGAGAGCTGGCACGCGTTGCATCTGTACGACCCGCAGTTGACCTCCGCGGGATCGGTGATGCCTCGCTACAACTACTTCTTCGATGAAGTGAAGCGGGGCCAGATGCCTCCGGCGGACGCGATTCGCCTGCCCGGCAACGGACGAGGCGACGTCACGCACATCCTGCCGAATGAGCGAGGACGGCAGCTGATTGCATACCTGAAACGGTTGAACCAATCCTTCCCGCTTCCGGAGGCGAACCAATGAGCAGTATTCACAACGACGATCCGAATCCCAACCAGGAGCCTACGCATGAAGCGGACGTTCCGCCAGATCCGATATTCGTGATCCATCGCGCCGCGATGCGCGAAATGGACGAGCCTCGCGATGGGGCGGAGCCGACGCCGGTATCGTACATCCTGCTGTGTTTTGCCGCGCTGATGTGGGGTGGCTGGTACATCGGGACGTACGCGGGCACGTGGTCGGCGGACGGGTTGGCGGAACGGGCGACGGCGGGCGCCGCGATCACGGCTCCGGCTCAGAATCCGATGGAGCTGGGCAAGGAAGTGTTCGGCGTCTGCGTGCAGTGCCATCAGGAAAACGGGCGCGGAGTGCCGGAGAATTATCCGCCCCTTGCGGGATCCGAGTACGTGCTCGGGGACAAGCGCAAACTGGCAGCGCTTGTGTTGCGTGGGCTAGGCGGCGATGTCACCGTTGCGGGCAAGCATTTCAATTCGCAGATGCCCGCCTGGGATAACCGGGACGACGAGGAAATCGCCGCTGTGCTCACCTACATTCGGAATTCCTGGGGCAACAAAGCCGATCCGCTGAGCAAAGAGTTTGTCGCGGCCGTCCGCAAGGAGACGGAAGGGAAGGGTGAATGGCGTCCAGCGAGCCTAGACGCGTTTGCCGCTACACCCCCTCCGGCGGCTCCCGTTGCGGCGCCTCCCACCGCGGCAACACCGCAGGCGCAGACCAAGTAGGTACGTGACGATGAATCCCACGGTACCCGCAGCCTCCTGCGCCTGCATCGATGAAGCTCCCGCCTCCATCTGGTGGAGGATCGGAGGCGGGGCGTTTCTTGCGATGAATGGCATGGTGTTCAGCATGGCGCTGAACGGTTCCGACGTCACACCGGAGGAACGGTTTTCGCTGGAGCTGACGTCGTGCTTTGTCGCCTTGCCGGTGTTTTTGCTGCTGGCCTCGGAATTTGTCCAAAGCGCCTGGCGTAGCCTGCGCCGCCGTCAACTCTCGATCGAACTTCTGTTTCTGGTGGGCATTGTCGCCAGCCTGGCCGGTTCCGCGCTGTATTTCATTCGCGGAACCGGCGCGGGCTACGCCGACGTGGCCGCCATGCTGCTTGTCATCTATGCGCTTGGCCGGCAAGTGGGAGCCTACGGCAAACGCCGCGTGCTCGCCTCCCTCGAAGAATGGGCTCCCGAAAAACGGCTGGCCAGGCGCATGGATGGTAGTGTTACCGCGGCCTCCGCGCTGCTGCCGGGCGACCGAATCCGGATCCTTCCGGGCGAGGCCGTGCCGGTGGACGCGACGGTGGTCGCGGGTAGCGCGTTTGTACAGGAAACATCGCTGACGGGCGAAAGTCTCGCGGTGCGCAAATGCGCGGGCGACACGCTGCTGGCGGGCTCCTATCCGCTGGACGGGTCGCTCGACGCGGTAGCCACCAAGCCCGTCGAAGAAAATCAGATCGACCGCATTCGCACGCTGGTGGAAGGCGGGTTGAACCGTCCGGGACGCGAACAGAAGATCGCGATGCGGGCGGTGCGCTGGTTCGTACCACTGGTATTTCTGGCCTCAGCGGCGACGTTCTGGTTCCAATGGCAGTACATGCCGTGGGACCGGGCGCTGTTTATCGCGCTGGCCGTGGCGGTGATTGCGTGCCCGTGCGCATTGGGGTTCGCGACGCCGCTGGCCGTGTGGACGGCGATCGCGCGGTTGCGTGAAATGGGGATCGCCGCGCGTTCCGGCGACGCGGTCGAAAAGCTGGCCGAGATCGACACGGTGGTGTTCGACAAGACCGGCACGCTGACGCTGCCCGAAGAATACACGGTGCGCTGGGACGTCGAGCCGGAATGGCAACCTCGCATCGCGGAACTGCGGTTCCTGTTGCGGGAGGCGGAGCAGGCCAGCCGTCACGCGCTGGCAAGGACGCTCGAGCCGTTGTGGAAGGACGAACAGGTAGCGGCCGCGGCGCAGTTGTCGCACGTCCGCCTGTTGCCGGGATCGGGAATTGAAGCAGAGTTTGACGATGGGCGCGTGCTGTTCGCGGGCGTGCCAACCGAAGGCGCAGGCAGCGAGAAGGGTAACACTGGCGAGCTTTCGGTGATGGTTGACGGCCGCCGGGCCGCCACCATTCATTTGCGCGAACGCGCCGTGGCGAGTGTCAGTCCGGCAGTGGCATCTCTCGAGGCCATTGGAGTGGACGTGATGCTCGCCACTGGCGACCGGCGGGAGAAGAACGCTTCCGCCATTCCGATCCGGCAACGGTGGACCGGGCAGACGCCGGACGCCAAGCATCAACTGGTGTCCGATTTGCAGACGCAGGGCAAACATGTCCTGTTTGCCGGGGACGGCATCAACGATAGCGCGGCCATGGCCTGGAGCCACATCGCTTGCGCCGCGCCGGACAGCAGCGAAGTGGTTCGCGAGGTGAGTGACCTGATGTTCCTGCACCGGGACTGGGATCAACTGGCGCGCGCGATCACGCTCGCCCGCAAGACGCGCACGGTGGTGCGTTGGAGCATCGGTTTTTCGCTCGCGTACAACCTGATCGGCATGAGTTTCGCGGCCGCCGGGTTGCTGCCGCCGCTCGCCTCCGCGTTGTTGATGATGGCGTCCAGCCTGACGGTGATCGTCTATTCGATGCACCTGATGGAGGCGGAAGACCCGGCATGAACCCGTGGTTCCTGACCGCCTGCGTGCTGTTGCAGGTGCTGCTGTTCGATCCCCGGCCGCCGCTGCTGCCGGCTGCCGCGATCGTCGTCATCGTGGGACTTCTGGCGTGGACACGGCAGCATTGGAACTCGCATCTGGACATGTACCTGCTGATGCTGGGGCCGGGGTCGCTGGCGATGTACGCGGCGGGCAAATACGGCTTTGGTTCGGGGATGGCGTGCCACCTCTCGTTCAGTTGGACGCATCTGTTGACGATGACCGCCGGGATGCTGCTGGTGACCATGCCGCTGACCTGGCGTTACGCGAGGTGTGTCGCGGAGGCTCGCCGGCGTGGGCAAGGCGTGGCGTTCCTGGCGATGGACGGCGCGGGTATGGCGATTGGGATGGCGTTGGCGCATCTGCCGGCATTGGCGCTAGCGGGTCATGCGGCGCCGCCTGCTTGGGTGAGCCACGCGGTGATGTTGGTTGGCATGGGCGGCGGGATGTTGGCCGCGCACGCCTTGTTCGTCCTTTGGAACACTCGCCTGGTTGACGATACGGCCGCCGCTGTTCGCTAAGGCGTTTCGCCAGTGACCAGGCGAATCACGTTGGCCTGCATCGGCAGTTCCTTGGTTCCGGCACCGTAGCCGATGGAGCGAATCGACATGGCCGGCATCGCGCCGAAGTCGTTGGCGAGGGCGGCAATCAAAGCAGCGCCGGTGGGCGTCGCGAGTTCGCCGCGCGCGTCGGTGGTGTAGATCGGAATCCCCTTCAAAAGTTCCGCGGTGGCGGGCGCCGGAATGGGCAGCCTGCCGTGCGCCGTTTCCACCGTCCCTGTGCCGACGTTCACCGGCGAGGCGATCACTTTCGTTGCACCCAGAAGTTCGAAGCCGAGGCAGACGCCGACGATGTCTGCGATGGAGTCCACGGCGCCGACCTCGTGGAAATGGACGCGTTCTTCGGGCATCTGATGAATGGCCGCTTCCACTTGTCCAATGCGCTGAAATACGGCCTGGGCGCGCGCTTTGGCGCCATCCGGGATTGCGGCAGCGTCGATCATCGACAGGATCTTCGACAGATGGCGATGCGGGGATGCGTCTTCCGAAATTACGTTGAACTTGGTGGCCGCGATGCCCTTCTTGCGCACTTTGACGAACTCGAACCGCGCCTTCATCTGAAAGGACTCGAGAGCTTCCAGAATGGGGTCCTGCGGGACACCGGCGTCGACGAGCGCGCCCATCAGCATGTCGCCGCTCACGCCGGAGTACAAATCGAGGTAGCAAAGCTTCATCAAGGTCACCGTATCACGCGGCGACAGCTACCCTGGAGTAGCATGATGCGCCTACTTGTATTGTTGCCTGCCGCCGCTGCTTTGACGTTTGCCGCCGAGGTGCACACGATGACACTGCGCCAAGCGATCGACGCGGCGATGAAACAGAATCCCGACATCGCGCTGGCCCGGTTGGACGAACAGAGGGCGCGTTATGGAGTTCGTGCCGCGCGCGATCCGTTTTCTCCGCGATTGTACGCGGGCAGCGGGCTTGGCTATAGCTGGGGCATCCCGCAAAGCGTGGAAGGCGCGACGCCGTCGATCGCGACGGTGAAGGGCATGATGGCCATCTATAACAAGCCGCAAAGTTACCGGGCGACGCAGGCGAAGGAACAGGAAAACGGCGCGCAGGTGGAAGTGGGCAGGCAACAGGAAGAAGTCGCATATCGCACGGCGACGCTGTTTCTGTCGGCCGAGCAGAACATCCGCAGTGTCGAATACATCCGCAAGCAAGTGGATTCGCTCACCAAGGCCGCGGGCACGGTTGGGACGCGCGTGGCCGAGGGTCGCGAACTGCCGATCGAGAAGAAGAAAGCGGATCTCGCGGTGGCCAAAATGCGGCACCGGCAGACCGAGATCGAAGGCGATCAACTGGTGCTCGAAGCGGACCTCGCGATGGTGCTGGGCATGGGTCCTGGCGATCGTGTGCGACCGGCCCGCGAGGAACGGGCAGCGCTTGCGCTTCCGGCGACGGAGGAAGAAAGCGTTGCCGCGGCGCTGGTTGGCAACAAGCAGATCAAAGGGCTGGAATCGCAGATTCACGCCAAGAGCCTGGAGGTGAAAAGCTATCTTGCGGAACGGTATCCGAAGATCGATCTGGTGACGTCGTACGCGCTGCTGGCGCGGTTCAACGGCTATGACCAGTTCTTCAACAAGTTCCAACGTCACAATACGCAAATCGGGCTTTCGATCTCAGTTCCGCTGCTGGTTCCGCCCGGCGCGAAGGCGTACGCGATGCAGGCGGAAACGGACGTCGCGAAGTTGCGCGCGCAGATCAACCAGGTTCGCAACAAGGTGTCGGCGGACATTCGCGAAGCGTACGTGGGGATTCGTAAGGCGGAGTCGGCTCGTGATGTCGCAAAGCTCGATCTGGACGTCACGCGGGAACAGGTTGGGGTCGTAATGGCGCGCTTTGAAGAAGGCCGGGCGTTGCTGAAGGATCTGGAAGAAGCGCGAGTGGCCGAAGACGAAAAATGGGTGGTGTACTTCGCGTCGCAGAACGCGGTGGAGCGCGCACGGCTGGAACT
>JAFDVT010000632.1 GCA_018268875.1 Acidobacteriota bacterium | reverse complement strand
CAGATGATTGTCGGTTTCGTAATTGGCCAGAAATTCCGGAGTATTGGTCTTCCCAATGAGAATCGCGCCGGACTGCCGGAAGTTCCGCGCCGCCGCCGAATCCGCCGCCGCAACCGTTTCGCCCAGAAACCGGCTACCGCATTTCGTCGGATAACCTGCGACATCGAGACTGTCTTTGATCGTCAGCGGAACGCCCTGCAAAGGACCTTCGGGCAGCACACCTTTGGCCGCCTCGCGAGCCTCCTCCGCAAAGACCCGGATAAACGCGTTAATGCGTGGATTGACCTGCTCAATCCGCGCCAGACACGCGTCCACGGCTTCGAGCGGTGTGATTTCGCGCAGGCGAATCCGCCTCGCGAGTTCCACCAGAGGCATTCGTTCGATTTGGGACAAGCTTGCTGCCGGCTGCAGGGGGTTCACAAGTTGATTCTAGTTGGAACAGTGCGGCGTCATTGCGCGCCGCCTGTTTCGGCTTCCTGCGCCACTTCCCAGGCTTTGGATGAGCGTTCACACTCTCACGACCGCGAACCGGGCAAATTCGTTTCATTCACGAACGATCCGTCCTCGCCACTTCGCCACCATTCGACTTTGGCCGCCTCCGTCACATCCGGAACGTCCCACCGCTCGAGCATCCGCTCCATCGCGGGGCCAGGCACCGGACGTTCCCTCGCCGCATTCCTCTCCCACCACAGCGCAGGCGACGCCGCCTCCACATGCACAATCCGGGTCCGTGCATAGTAATCCGTGAACAGATCGATCAACTGCCCGCGCAAATCCCGCGTCAGATTCGTGGCATTCCACGCAAACGCCGTACCCGCGCGCAAATACACACGAGCCTGCTCCTTCGCGGCCTGAATCACCTGCCCGCGATCCTCAATCTCTTCCCGCAGCGCATCTAGCGAGATCACCGGCAGCCCCGGGGGTCCCTTCTCACGCAGCCAGGTATCTTTGCCGGAAGCCGGCAACCCGGACATCAGAACCACCTCGCACTTCGACGCATCGTAGGCGCGGTAGGCCGGGTCGCGATCCTCACGCCGGAAGTATTCGAACCGGCTCAGTCCATCGGCAAACGGCCAGGCCTGATCCAGACACCCCAATTCCCGGCACAATTCTTCAAACAGCCCGATCCGCGTCAGCAACTCCTGTTGATCGGCGCACCGCCGCCCCAATGCATCGGCCCGCGCCAGCGTCGCCAGATGCGCACAACGCAAACTCTGGCTCATGCGCCGCACAGTCCTGGCCGCATCCTCGCGTTCAATCAAATAAAAAGGAACCTGGTGGAACCGCACCAGCGCACAGATCTGTTCGCGAACCTCCACCGGCACGCCGCGTTCCCACAACAGTCTTCGCGCCAGCAACGCGCCTCGCGCCGAATGCCCTCGCGCCGTGATCCGCCCGTCGTCTTCCACTCGCGTACAAAGCGGCTTTGCGACATCGTGCAGCAGCGCCGCGGCGTACACCAACTCGCGCTCGTCCCCCGCCGGCGGCAACGCCCGGCACACCATCGCCACGTGTGTCCAAACATCGCCCTCGGCATGATGCACCGCGTCCTGCGGACACGCGCGCATGGCACGAACCAACTCGCGATACCGGATCAACCCCGTACTCATAGCGCAAACAGGTCCACGCCGTCCCGCAAGCGATTCGGCTCGATCGGCCGGTCCATCCAGTGTTCGCCCGAGTCTGCCACCGCCTGCAGGAACCCCGCTCGAACATATTTATAACGGCCCAACACCTGACCTTCGGCCTCGTGCTTGATGTACAAGCCTTCCATCGTTTCGACGCTCGACGCCGTGGACCGCGCAATGTAACGCTCAAGCGGCAGCACCGCCGTACCCAGCACCGGCACCGAAACGACAGGACCACCGTCGAGCATCGCCCGCCGCCGCTCCGTCGACAGGAACACTCCCGTCTCACGATCCAGCACATCGAACTCCAGAAAGTAATGCGGCAACTGATCGTACGGAATCGTGTGCCGCGCATACAGCCATTCGCCGTACATCACGTACGTCGACCCCAGCCGTTCCCGCAGCCAATTCGAATGATGGCTCGCCCAACGCTTGAACAGATCGAACTGCCGCTCCCGCGCGCCGCCCGTCAACACATGCCCGCGGCTTTGCAGCACCAGTTCACCGTCCGGCGCAAAGCTCACCGCCGAGTTGGAGCCGTCCAGCTTTTCCTCGATCACCAGCGGCAACCCCGCCAGCGCGTCGCGAGCGACGGACGCCAGGTCCTCATCCCCAGCTTGCAGGCGCGACCCCGCGATGTGCGGCGTCCGCGGGTACTTCACGATCACTGGAGCACCGCGATGCGATGGTTCAGCACGTGATCGATGGTCACCCGACGCGCGCCCGCAACATCGGCCATATGCCGCAAGTCGTCCACGGAAAACAGGTGGATGTGTTCGGGATTGTCGTCGGGAACCGAAGGCACGCTCAGAATCACAAACCGCCTCGCCACGGCCACCGCGCGCGTCAAGGCCGCTTGCGGATCGACCATATGCTCCAGCACTTCCAGCATCGTCACGACATCGAAGCTACCGCCGGCAAACGGCATCTCCTGCGCGTTCGCCAGCACCGGTGTCAACCTTGTGACGCCGCCGTCGCGAACCGCACGCAAGTCCAAAATCCGCTGATCGCTGATGTCGATCGAAGTCACCGCAAGCCCTGGAAACGCATCGAGCAACGGCCACAGAAACGTGCCGCGTCCGCTTCCCACATCCAGCAGACTCTCCGGACCAACCGCGCGCAAAATTCCCAGGACTTTTTGTACCCGAGCCAGCGTCGCATCGGCTTTGAACTTGTGCAACCGCAACCCGGCGCGCAAGCCATCGTCGATCGTGGCCGCCGCATTGCCCAAGCGGCCTCGCACAAACGCGGCCGCCAGTTCCTCGTAATACCGCGACGAACTCACGGCGCAAGAGCCACAACGTCCACGCCGAACGACGCGTCGAGCGACGGCAACCCCTCAAACGGCACCAGCGTCGCCGCCGGAGGCGTCGCCTTGTTCAAGTACCCGAACCGCACCGCCCGAATCCCGTCAATCGACTGTTGGCTCAGCGCATAGTACGACGTAAAGAACACCTTGCCGTAACCGGCCCCCTGCCCCTCCAGCGTCCGCCCCAAACGATCGAACGCCAGTTTGAAGTCCGCCTCCTGCGTGCGAAACGCCAGTTGCAACCCCGTAAACACGATCTTCGGCGCGCTCACCACCGCGATCTGCGAATAGTTCGGCGACGCCTGGAACACCGGCGGATTCACCAGCTTTAACGCCTCCGCCTGCGGCTTCGGATTCTTCGCCACCGCCTCGCATTCGGCCACAACCGGCGACGGTTCCCGGCGCATCTGCACCACCGTGTACGTCCCCATTCCGGTCTTCGCCCGCTCCACGCCCGCCACATCGAACCCCGCGACATAACAAGTCGTCCTTACGATGTCCGCCGCCGTACCTCCCATCGCCTCCACCGCCTGCTGCAATTCCTGGATCGCCAGCGCGTAACCGGTGCCGCCCTTGCCCGAAATGAACAGCAGCCCGTTCGGGTTCACCGTCTTGCGGTCCACCGAAGTCGCTTCGATCAGCACCTGCGCGCCTTCCATCCCCAGCGAACCCACCAGCACCGTCGTCAACACCGGCAGCGGAAGCTTCTTTTCGCTGAACATCTCGCTCACAATCGTTTGCACTCGCCGGCTATCGCCGCTCCCCGCGACAAACGCCCGCAGACGCACAATCTGCGCGCCCTTGGTCGAATTCCAAAGCGATTTCAAGGCATCCCGAGTCTGCTGCGTCAGCAATCCCTTGGTCGAAAGCGGCGAGGCGTGGAACACCAGTCGCTGCGTCTCGGCGACAATCGCGGCGGGCAGATCTTTGGGCAGCGGCAGAACCTGCGTCACCGGCTCCGAATCGTCCTTTTTCTTGCCCTTCTTCTTGCGTTGAGAGTTGTCGTGCGGATTCCCCGTCTGTCCGAAGCCCGTCAGGCAAAAGGTCAAAAACAAGATCGCAAGTACTCTCATGTTGTTGTGAATTTTATCAAACGCCTGACCCAGCCAATATGGTATGCTCAGATTTCCGATTGGCATGGTACCCGCAATTCGAATTGAGGACGCTTCCGACTCCCCAATTTACCGCCAAATCTATACGCAACTACGAGATGCGATCCTAGACGGCCGCCTCGAAGAAGGCGAACGCCTACCAGCCATGCGCGAATTGGCCGGGCAGATTGGCCTGAATCGCCAGACAATTTCCATGGCCTACGAGCTGCTCGAAACCGAATCGCTCATCCGTAGCGAGGTCGGCCGCGGCAGTTTTGTCACCGCCCCGGCAAGGCCCGAAGACGCCGCCAAATCGCTCAACTGGAACGAACTCCTCAGCTCGGCCAACAAGCTCGACCCGCCGCCCTTCGTGCTCCGCCAGGCGGCCATCAGCTTTGCCAATTCACGGCCCTCTGAACTCTTGTTTCCGCTCGAACCCTTCCGCGCCACCTGCGAGGAAGTGATCGCCGACGAAACCGTCGCCGCCTCGATTCTGCAGCTCGGCTCCCCCGCCGGCTATGCCCCGCTCCGCACTTTGCTCGCCCGCAATGGCATCGAAGAAGGCGTCGTTCGACCCACCGACGACCTCGTCGTCACCAACGGCTGCCAGCAGTCGCTCGACCTCATTCAGCGCATCTTATGTGCGGGCGGCGAGTCCACGGTCCTCATCGAAGACCCCGTGTACCCCGGCCTCAAGAACGTCTTTTTGAGCGCCGGAACCCGCGTCGCCGGAGTCCCCGTCGGACCCAACGGCATGGATGTCGACGCCCTTGCCAAAGCCATCCATCGCGAACGTCCGCGAGCCCTGGTGGTGACGTCCAGTTTTCAAAATCCCACCGGCGCCACCCTGCCGCTCGATGCCCGCCATGCCATTTTGAAGCTGGCCCGGGAAGCGGGCGTGGTCCTGATCGAGCACGACATTTACGGCGAACTCCGCTACCGTGGCGACGCCCTTCCGACCATCAAACAGCTGGACGCCACCGGCGACACCATCCTTCTGCGCAGCTTTTCAAAGCTCGCCTTCCCCGGCCTGCGCGTCGGTTGGGTGATCGGTCCCAAGGCCTTCTGTACGCGTTTGACGGAAGCCAAGCAGTCCTGCGATCTGCATACCGACCAGTTGTCGCAAGCGGTTCTTTCGCGTTTTATTGAATCGGGCCGCCTGGCCGAACATCGCCGCAAGATGCTGGTTGCGGGCGCCGAACGTTTGGACGCCGCGCTGCAAGCCTGCGCGCGTCATCTGCCCGCCGGTTCCGCGTTTACGCGACCCGAAGGCGGCATGAATCTCTGGGTGACGCTGCCCGAAGGGCTCGACGCCGGCGAACTCCTCGCCCGCGCCCAACGCGAAGGCGTCGCCTATCTGCCCGGCCGTTACTTCGCCGTAACCCGGGATCATTCCAATTGCTTGCGCATCAGTTTTGCGGGACTCGCGCCGGAAAAGATCCGGCAAGGTCTCGCCGTTTTAGGTTCGATTTACCGCAGTGAATGGCAGCGCATGGAAGACACGCGGACCTATGAACCCGCCAGTCCCGCGCTGGTCTAGAGAGAAAGAAGTTTTGGAGGCACAGTAACACCGATGGTGATGAATGAAGATTTCCGGTTGAAAACCGGACTCGCCGAAATGCTCAAGGGCGGCGTGATCATGGACGTAACCAACGTCGAACAGGCGCAGATTGCCGAAAAAGCCGGCGCGTGCGCGGTAATGGCTCTCGAACGCGTGCCGTCCGACATCCGCAAGGAAGGTGGCGTGGCCCGCATGGCGCAGATCCGCATCATCCGCGAGATCATGGATACCGTGTCGATTCCCGTGATGGCCAAAGCCCGCATCGGCCACTTCACCGAAGCCCGCGTACTCGAAGCGCTCGAAGTCGACTACATCGACGAAAGCGAAGTGCTCACCCCGGCCGACGAAGAACACCACATCGACAAAAAGGCGTTCAAAGTGCCGTTCGTGTGCGGCGCGCGCAACCTGGGCGAAGCGCTCCGCCGCATTGCCGAAGGCGCCGCGATGATCCGCACCAAGGGCGAAGCCGGCTCCGGCAACATCGTGGAAGCGGTGCGCCACATCCGTACGATCGTCAAGGAAATGAAGCAGCTCACCGTGCTCGGCAAAGAAGAACTGGTGCACGAAGCCAAAAAGCTGCAGTCCCCGCTGGAACTCGTCGAATGGGTGGCCGAACATGGCAAGCTGCCGGTTCCCAACTTCTCGGCGGGCGGCATCGCGACCCCGGCGGACGCGGCTCTGGTGATGCAGTTGGGCGCGGAAGCCGTGTTTGTCGGCTCGGGCATCTTCAAGAGTTCGGACCCCGAAGCTCGCGCCAAGGCGATCGTCAAAGCGGCGACCTATTACAGGGATCCTGTGAAGCTTCTGGAAGCCAGCGAAGAGTTGGGAGAAGCGATGCCGGGCCTTGAAATCTCGAAGCTTGCCGAAAGCGAGCTGATGCAGACCCGCGGCTGGTAATGGCGAAGAAGAAAGTAGGCGTCCTCGCGCTGCAAGGCGATTTTGAGGCGCATCGCAAGGCGCTCGAACGAGCGGGCGCCGAACCGGTGGAGGTCCGCACGCAAGCGGACCTCGACTCGGTCGACGGCTTGATCATCCCGGGCGGCGAAAGCACGTCGATGTTGAAGCTGCTGCACATCGAAAACCTGTTCGAACCGCTGCGCCAGTTCGCCGGACAAAAGCCTGTGTTCGGCACCTGCGCGGGTGCTATTTTATTAGCACGCGAGGTCTCGAACCCCGCTCAGGAAAGCCTCGGACTGATGGACATCGCGGTAGAGCGCAACGCCTACGGACGCCAGCTCGACAGCCGCATCGTCAAGCTCGACGGCGATGTGGAGGCGGTGTTCATCCGCGCCCCGATCATCCGTTCCGCGGGACCGGACGTGAAGGTTTTGGCGAGCTACAACGGCACGCCGGTGTGGGCCGAACAAGGCCGCCACATGGTGGCGACATTTCATCCGGAACTGACGGCGGACAATCGGGTACACGAAGCGTTTCTGCGGAAAATATGAAGAAAAAGCGCGTTTTATTTGTCTGCATCGGCAATTCGTGCCGCAGTCAAATGGCGGAGTGGTTCGCAAAAAGCTACGGAGCGGACGTCATGGACCCGGCCAGCGCAGGCATGGCTCCGGCAGCGATCGTAGCGGAAGAGACCAAGCAGACGATGCTCGAAAAAGGCATCCGCATGGTGGACCCGTTCCCCAAAGGCATTGTCGAATTCGACCCCGCGGCGGTGGACCTGATCGTGAACATCAGCGGCAGCGGCATGCCCCGCGCCTACCGCGGGATCGAGACCGTAGTCTGGCCGGTAGAAGATCCCATTGGCAAGAAGGAAGCCGTGTATATCAAGGTGCGAGACCAGCTCGAAACCTTGGTGATGCGGCTGATCCTCGACCTCCGCCGCACGGCAAGCCGCTAAGCTTTTGAGTATGTCCAAGGAGGATAACGAGCCCCCCGAAGCCACTCGACTCATCGTGGAATCTGAGCTTGAGGCCGGCTGGGCCTCTCTTGAACGCGGTGACCTGATTGACGGGGACGAAGCTTTTGAAACCCTGCGTCAGCGCCATGCTGCGTGTCGGGCCGCCAGATCTGATATGTCCGAGTAGCGATTGGATGTCGCTTCAGCTGCAGGAGACATATCATTTAATCTT
>JAFDVT010000631.1 GCA_018268875.1 Acidobacteriota bacterium | reverse complement strand
TCGGCATCGGCGGTACGCGCGGCAAGCAGAAACGGAGTCGCGCCCAGTGTATTCAAGCTCGTCATCCCCACGCCGATCTTTTTCGTCATTCGCGAGTTGATGTCCGCGCCTTTTGCGACCAGTCGACGAACCATGTCGAGACTGGTCAACTTGCCCGAACCATCGGGCGGCGGGTCATTATCGCCCACGCCTGACTTACGCACCCAGGTCACCGCGTGCAGCGCCGTGTAACCCGCATCGTTCGAACTTGGATTCGCGCCCGCTTCGAGCAACACATCCGCTAATTCAAAGTGCGCGTTGCTCACCGCGAGCACCAGCGCGCTCAATCCGGCGCGCGGCGCGCGACCGTTCTTTGGGCGTTTGCCTTCCGGCAGAACAATCGCGTCGTTGACGTCGATTCCGGCTTTCAACAGCGTTTGCACCGCGCCAATCCGCCCTTCGCGCACTGCGAACAGGAATGCGTCAAAGCCCGATTCCAGGCGTGTGGAAGCGTTCGCGCCGGCCTTCAATAGAAGTTCCAGCGCCGCGACGTTGCCTTCCGCCGCCGCCCACATCAGCGCCGTTTGACCGGTCGTAGGTTCGGCCGCGTTGACGTTCGCATCGCCGGCAATCAATGCCTGAATCGCTTCGGGATTGCCGGTGCGCGCGGCGGTCATCAGCACCGTCTCCCCGCCCGGCGAGGTCGTGTTCGAATCGGCGCCCGCGCCCAGCAGCAGTCGAACCATCGGTCCGCTACCGTTGGTGCAGGCGATGGCCAGGGGAGTGACGCCATACGCGTTCGCCGCTTTGACGTTTGCTCCGCTCTCGATCAGCTTTCGCGCGGTCGCGAGGTCGTCGGCCAGCACCGCTTCGGGAAGTTCCACAACGGTGGTGGCGAACGACAGAAGCAGGCTAGCGGCGAACATCATTTACAGCTCCGCGATCTTGCCGTTGCTGTCGGCGAACTTGTCGATTCGCACGCCCGCTCGGTCAAGCAGCGTAAGGTGCAGATTGGCCAGCGGCGTCGCTTCCTTGTAATTGATGAAACGCCCGCCGGGCACGCGTCCGGCAACGATCACGGGCAGGTTGATGTGGTCGTGGATGTCCGAATTCCCCATGCCGCTGCCGTACATGTAGATCGAATGGTCGAGCAGCGTCCCGTCGCCTTCCTTGGTCGCGGCTAGCTTCTGCAGGAACTCGGAAAACAGCGAAACATGGAACGCGTTGATCTTCGCGACCTTGCCCAGCATCTCCGAATTTCCGCCGTTGTGCGTCAACGGATGATGCGGTTCGGCGACTCCGGTTTCGGCCAGATAGCTGCGGTTGCTGGTCTCACGCGCCAACTGGAAGGTGATGACGCGCGTCACGTCGCCCTGCATGGCCAGCACCTGCAAATCGAACATCAGCCGCGCGTGTTCCGCATACGAAGCGGGCACGCCCACGGGACGATCCAGGTCCGGCAATGGTGACTCTTTGGTCGCCGCCTCGGCCTTCTGAATGCGACGCTCCACCTCGCGAACCGTGTCTAGATACTCGCCAACTTTGTTGCGATCGCTCGCGCCAAGATTGCGCTGCAGCCTCGCGATGTCGCTGCTCACCCAATCGAGGATGCTCGCGTCGCGCCGGAGTTGCGACCGCCGTTCTTCGGGCGTACCTCCGTCGCCGAACAGCCGTTCAAACGCGACCCGAGGATGCGCCTCAGCCGGCAGCGGCGTGGTTGGCGAGGACCAGCTCAAGTTGTTCTGATACACGCACGCGTACCCGTTGTCGCACTGGCCCACGGTGGTCAACAAATCCATCGACAACTCGAGCGACGGTAACTTGGGCTGTTGGCCGATCTGCTGCGCGGCGATCTGGTCGGCCGTGGTTCCCAGGTAATAATCGGTGCTCTCGGTCCACTTCGAGGTGGCCGCGCTCAGGAACGCGGCGTTCGACGTCGCATGCGTCCCGGGGTAGGCGTTCTTCAGCTCCATGTTGCCGAAGACGTTGACGCGGTTCGCCACGGGAGCGAGCGATTGCAGCGTCCGCGAAAGGCCCGCCTTCAAGTCGGCAGACGTCGGTTTCCAATAACTCCACACCGCGCCCATCGGCATATAGACGTAGCCGAGACGCCGCACTGGCGCGGGGGCGGCCGCGAGTGCCGGTGCCATCGCATCCAGGAACGGCAACGCGAGCGCCGTGCCCGCTCCGCGCAGCAACGTGCGGCGCGACAGCGCCTTCCTTGTGATCACTGCGCTCATGTCTGCGGCCTCCTCATTTGAAACGGGGTGCTGTGAACTATTCCAAGAATAAACGATGAAAAGCGGTAGTTGTCTTGCTTCGCGCCGCGCGCGATCTTGCGCACGGCGGGCTGGTCATAATACTCAACCCCGCGACCCAGGCCGTACGTCAGCAGCTTTTCGGTGAACGTCTGCACGAACAGTTCGGGACGCGCCAGGATTGCCTGCTGCAATCCCGCGACACCTTCGAACTTGCTGCCGTCGGGCAAGCCGCCCGTCGCGTCGATGGGGCGCGCGTCTTCCGTGGTTCGCCAACGGCCGACACCGTCGTAATTTTCGAGCGTGAAGCCCACCGGATCGATCAGGTTATGGCATCCGGAACAAGCCGGATTCTTGCGATGTTCGGAGATCCGTTCGCGCATCGTGAGGTTCGCGCCCGCGGTCGACCGCTTCTCGGTGAGCACAGGAATATCGGGCGGCGGAGGCGGCGGCGCGGCCCCCAACAGATTCTCCATGATCCATTTCCCGCGCACCACCGGCGAGGTTCGCGTCGCGTACGACGTCACCGTCAGGATGCTGCCGTGCCGCAACAATCCACCGCGGTTGGCCGCGACCACCCGACGGAAATGGCTGCCGTACACATGCGGGATGCCGTAATGCTTGGCCAGCCGTTCGTTCACAAACGTATAGTCGGCGCTGAGCAGTTCCAGGATGCTGCGATCCTCGCGAAAGACGTGGTCCAGGAACATTTCCGTCTCGGTGCGGAACGCCTGTCGCAGGTTGTCGTCGAACCCGGGATAGGCGCGCATGTCGGGGTTCGCGCTGGCGAGGTTGCGCAGGTACAGCCATTGGCCGCCGAAGTTCGTTACCAGCGTTTTGGCGCGAGGATCGGCCAGCATCCGCATCACCTGCGCGTCCAGCGTCGAGCCGCGCAGCTTGCCCGCAATCGCCAGATCGAGCAGCGTGTCGTCGGGGATGCTGTTCCACAAAAAGAACGAAAGCCGCGAGGCAAGTTCGGTGTCGGAGATCGTGTACGCCTCGCCCGGAGCCGCTGTTCCCCGAGGCGGGTCGCGCTCGATCCGGAACAGGAATTCGGGGCTCACCAGAATCGACGTCAGCGCCAATTCCAGGCCGCCTTCGCGATGGAACTTCATCGGCGCGGCAAGGTCCGCGTCGGTCACCTGCCTGCGGTACGCCCGCCGTAGCAGCGTCGTCAGAACCCTTTTTGTACACGCGTCCGTCTTGTCCTGGCACACCAAAAGGCGGCGCCTGCTAGGCGTGTCGCCCGCGCCCGCGACATTGTATGGACCGTTGATCGACACCGAATACACGGCCGGTTGTATGCGCGGATGCCGGTCCATGTTGAAGTGCGCCTCGTACGGTTGCCGCTCGGTTTCGAGCAGCACGCCAGGGCGCTTGGGAAACGTCGCCGCAATCTGGTGAGGTCCGGCTTTCAACGGCAGCCGCAGCTTCAGGAACTCATCCACGCGGTGATGATCCTTGCCCGCCGCCGGCCGCTCTACCGTGAACAGCTTGGCCCGCTCACCGTCGATGAGCAACTCGATCTGATGTTGCCCGTACAAGCCTTCCACATGCTCATTGCGATCGCGCGCCAGCCGGATCTGTATCTCGTATTCGGCGTCGACCGGAAAGTTATGCTTCACCGTGGTCCCGCCGCGCGTACCCAGCGGCAGGCCTTCAAAATGCGTCTCTTGCGTCAGGTCGGCGGGCAGCGTCACGAGGTCGCCACCAGGGCTCCGGGGAGCGACGCCCAGGGCTAGCCTGCTGATCTTCGTCGCCGCGCCAAGATAGCGTTCGAGCAGCATCGGCGACAGGTTGCCGACCGTGATGTTGTCGAACCCATGGCTGATGTCGTCGGGCGGCAGCATCGCGCTGACGTCCACGTCCAAGTCCAGCAGGTCGCGGATCGCGTTTTGGTATTCGGTACGGTTCAGGCGGCGGAACGTGTCGACGCGACCTGGGTTTACCGGACCCTTGTCCAGCTTCGCTTCCAGCGCCGCGATCACGGTGTTGTAGGTGGCCTCGTCAGGGCGGGGAAGTCCGACCGGAGGCATGTGCCGCGCCTTCATCCGGCGAACGGCCTTTTCCAGTGTCGGCGGATCCTGATGCGCCGCGTCCAAGGTCAAGCCGCCGGACTTCAGCTTTTCGTTATGACATCCCAGGCAGTATTTCTCGATGGCCGCCTGCTGCCCGTAGCAGCAAAGCAAGGTCGCCAACAAGCCGATGCACTTCATCCACTGCCAATATAAACCCTAATGGGAAGCGCCGGTGGAAGGCCGTGACGCGGCCCCAGCGGGTGGAGCAGGAGCTACGGCGCGAGGCTTTGGCGCGGCGCGGTCGGCCGCCGCATCCGCCTTGCGAATCTGGTCGAAATACTTCTCCACGTACTGCTGGTAAATCAGCGGAACTTCGTCGCGATTGATCTCGCCGCCCGCTTCTTTGTGGGTCCCCGAATTGCCGCTGTATTGCGTCTTGAGCTGCTGCTTGCCGGACGACACTTCGATCATCACTTCGCCGCTCACGTTCTGCTGGCGCTTGCCAAACAGTTCCGAAAGCTTACCCATGGCGCGCTGATCTTCCGCGTCTTTCAGATCCTTCGATCCATCCTGCTTGCCCTGTCCGCTCTTCGCGTCCGCCGACTGTTGCTGATTCTGCTTCGACTCCGACGCCTTGCCCTGGGCGTTTTCGGACTTCTGTCCCTGCTGCCCGTCTTTACCCTCGGAGTTCTGATCCTTGGCCTCGCCTTGCGACTGTTGGCCCTGCTGTTGTTGGGCCTGCTGTTCGCCGGACTTCTGCCCTTGCTGCTGTTGTTGCGACCCGTCCTTCGACGCGTTTTCCTGATTCTGCTGTTGCTGCTGGTTGCCCTTCTGCTGACCTTTCATTTTGTTCAGCATGTTCGACATCGCATCCTTCAGCTTGTCCATCAGGCTCGAATTCTCGCC
>JAFDVT010000630.1 GCA_018268875.1 Acidobacteriota bacterium | reverse complement strand
CTTTGACGACTCGTACGCGGCCGGAGAATTCACGCAAAAACAGGTTGCCGTCGACCGTGTGCTTCGTGAAGCTCAGCCGTCGCGATTGCTGGACATCGGATGCAATACGGGCAACTTCAGTCTGCTTGCCGCAAGGGCCGGCGTGAAGGAGGTTGTGGCGATCGACCGCGATCCGGAATGTGTGAACCATGTGTTCCGCCGCGATCATCCCTGCATCTTGCCCTTGCAGGTGGACATCGCGCGTCCCACTCCGGCCACTGGCTGGGAAAACTCGGAAACAACTCCATTTCTGAAGCGTGCGATGGGCCGAAAATTCGACGCGGTGTTGGCGCTGGCAGTGCTGCATCATCTGCTGGTGACCGAGCGCGTACCGCTGGATCAGGTATTGGACCTGTTCGCGGATCTGACGACCGATCTGCTCATCGTCGAGTATGTCGATCCGGCGGACGTGCAGTTTCACCGCATCGCTCGCGGGCGCGATAGCCTGCATGCCGGGCTCACGGCGCAGGTGTTCGAACAGGAATTGACCAGGGACAAGCGGTTCCGAATTGTCCGAAAGTTTCCTGTCAGTTCCACGCGGACGCTGTATGTCTGCCGCAAGCCCGAAAACATTGAGGCCGCATGATTGGGCGACTGAGCGTAGCGGCCGCATTCTCTACGCTTTGTTTCCTCAATACATGGGTCGAACTGGCGCAGGGTAGGGGCGTCTATTTTGCGCGTTTTGATCCGCTGCACGCGGTGGTTCTCCCGGTTCTGTGCTGGCAACTGCTGATTGCGGCGGTTGTTTTCTTCCTACCTCCTCGCGCCTTGCTGGTGGCGAGCGTGGTCCCACTCGGGTTCAGCGCGCTGGCCATTCTAAGGATGTTGCCGTTTGAAATCGCGTCCGTCGTGTTGCGGCCGTGGTTCTGGCCGCTCGTGGTGTTTGCGCTGGCCGCAGCGGCGATGATCTGGCTTCGAATTCGCGATCGCCTGCTGCTGCCCAGCGCAGAGGAAGTCTATCTCTACACACTGCCCGTGCTGCTGTGGATCGTATTTCAAGCCGCATGGCATCAATTTCCATCGGCCCAATATCAGGATCGACCGAACCAGGCGCAACGCAAGGCGGTGTCAAACACCACGCCGCGCGTGATCTGGATCATTTTCGATGAGATGAGCCAGGAGGCGGTGTTCGACAAGCGGCCGACGGGGATCCAGATGCCGAATTTTGATCGCCTGCGCGCGCAAGGTCTTTACGCGACCAATGTGCTGCCGCCGGCGCCGAATACCTTGGAATCGCTGCCATCGCTACTCACCGGCAGGAAGGTCAAGCAAGCAATTCCGAAAGGTCCTCGCGAACTGGAACTTCGGTTTGAGGATGGAACAACCGGCAATTGGAGCAAGATGGAAATGATATTCGATCGTGTTCCCGTGCGGTCCGGGCTGGCGGGCTGGTTCCATCCATATTGCCGGGTGTTGCCCGCTGACGCGACCTCCGATTGCGCTTGGACCGCCGGTGCATTGCTGACGGGGATTGAGGAGCCGTCGGAAGAACAATCGCTGCTGGAGGCGATGCGGGACCGGTTTGGGTATCAAGTTCGTGCATTCCCGCTTTTGGGCCGCATTCCGGGTTTTTCGCCGTTGGAGGTGGCGAATCGGGAAAAACAGCGCCGTCTGGATTGGTTGATTGCGCGAAGTCTGAAAATGGCTGTCGATGCGGAGTTAGGACTGCTGGTATTGCATTACCCGGTGCCGCACCCGCCCGGCGGATACATCGCAAATCTAGAGCGCGCGGACGCGATCCTTGGACGTCTGACCGAAGAAGTCGCAAAGGCGGGACTGGAGAATCGGACCGCGTTCATCGTGAGTTCCGACCATGGTTGGCGCCCGGGAATTTGGAGTCACACAGCCGATTGGAGCAGGGAAGAACATCGACTTGCCGAGTCGATTGGTGGCTCTTCGCGGATTCCCTTCTTGGTTCGAGTGCCGGGCAGTTCATTCGCGGGAACTGTGTTCGAGCCCGAGTGGAACAGCGTGCGTACCGGCGCGCTCGTGCGGAAGATTCTGGCGGGCCAGGTGCAGACGTTGAAAGACCTCGACTGGTAGCGAAACAATCCGCTACGGCTTGAGTGCGGTGCCTTCCCTGATCTCGTCTGAGGCGCGGCGGACGATCTTGTCGCCTGCGGACAGGGGACCGCGGACCTCGATGAGCTCGCCAGTGGGCGGTCCCTTGCGCACGTTGACCCACTCTGCTTTTCCATTTCGAGATCGGATTACGAAGGTCCGTTCGGTTGTCGTAACCACAGCGGAAGGCGGCACGAGCAGCACCGGTTGCCCGGCCTCCACTGGCCAATCCACTTCCGGGTACATCCCAGGCGCGAGGTCTAGCCTTGGGTTTGACACATCCAGTTCGACGGGCATGCTGCGAGTTTTTGCATCCAGCGATCGATCCAGGCGCGCGACTGTGCCGAGGAACGTTTGCCCGGGATGGGCGGGAACGTGAAAGTTCACCCGGCTGCCAATACGGATTCCAGGCACTTGCGCCTCGGGGATTGGGACAACCAGGCGGAGCCGCGAGACTTGCTGCAATTCCAGAACCGGGCCTGTGGTTGCCAGAGCCCCCGGATGGAGGAACCGCTCGGTCACCACGCCGTCGAAAGGCGCGTTGATTCGCAAATACGCCTCAGAATCCTTCGACGCTTGAACCACCGCCTTGGCGGCGAGTGTCGCATTTTCCGCCGCCCGGACCGCCGCCTTTGCCGCCTCCACTGTCTTTTCTGCCTGGACCAGTTCGTTGCCCGCGATGGCGCCCT
>JAFDVT010000062.1 GCA_018268875.1 Acidobacteriota bacterium | reverse complement strand
GCTGACCGCGTCGACCGGCAGTTTTCGACGTCTCGGATTTGCGGCATCGCGATAGTCCCGCCAGTTCGCGGCAATCAGATAGATACCGTAAACAAACGCAAGCAACATCAAGACGACGACCGTGCCAAGTGCGACCTCCTGCGCCGCAGTTGGCTTATCGAAGAAAGTGGAGTTGAAATGACCGCCAAAATTCATGCCGAAGAATCCGGTGATCATCGCGCCGCCGCCGAATACCAGGCTCAATACCGCAAGACGGTTGACGGCGCCCATTTGCCGGCTCTCATAGTATTCGTTGAGCGTGCCGTTCAGACGCCGGACGGCGTGTTCTACCTCTTCTAGCGCGGGATCCACGCGATAGGCGCGAGCCTGCATCTCGAAGTGTTCCTGCTCTTCGTCCTTGTTAGCCAGCTCGTCAAAATGCCAGAAGTTAGCAAAATGGAGGAACTCTAACATCAGTGCGTTGGCCGCCTCGATATTCGCTTCGCCAAATTCGCGATCGTCGTGAAAATCGCGGTACAGACGTTTGGAAATCAGCGCCGTCCGTTCGTTCAGATCCAGCAGCGTCGCCCGATAGAACAACGCGATGATCGCCATCAGGTAATAGCGCGACCGGAACATGCGGTGAATCAAAAATCCCTCACGAAGGAGGTGATCGTCACAGTCGAAATTGCCAAGGCAGACCGTTATATTCGAATACTCCGAAAAACCGTAATAGGTGCCTTGATGGGCCCAACGCCGATAGACGCTCTTTGCCATCTCCTCGCGCAGGAACCCCTCTTCGTAACGAAACGAAAACCCACTGCGCTCGACGTATAGAACGCGACTGAGAAATATTTGATAATTCCGGCTATGAATGTACTGTTCTGGGACTGACTTCGGATCGATCGCCATGTACGTATACACGATCATCCGCTCGTCAAGAACCGGTTCGTACTCCTGCCGGTCGTAATTCGTAAAGTACAGGAGGCTCTTGATCAGTTTGGACAGCGGCGGCTGATAGTTCGCGATCGACGGCCGTTCCCAGTTCTCTTCCACCAGCTTGGTGCAGACGTCTTTCTCTTCGAGAATCAGCGCCTGCCGCCTGGGCATGCGGCCCTCGCGCAACTGGCGACCGCTCGACGGGTAGACCTTGCGCATCATTTCGTTGATCCACAAGGCCTGGGTGGCCGGAATGTCCATGCACTCGACGCTTAGCGAAAGGATGCCGATGCCATTGGCGAACATCATCAGCCGCAGCGCCGTAACCTCGGCCGAGATCTTCTTCCCGCGCGAATCCTCGACCTGATAAATCACCCGCACATTGTCCGGGATGTCGATGGTATAAAAGCGCAACAGCGACTCGGCTTCGTCCTTCGGGTCCGCCATGCCCAGCGTGTCGAAGAACACGCGACGCACAAACGGATGGAAGAACACCATGTCCTGGTAGGCGGGCGACTCGATGTCGAACGACGTGTAAGCCGCGCGCTTCCAGCGGCCGAGTCTCGAAGTAATCAGGTCGCTGCCACCGTGCGCGCCGATCCACGCGTCGATGCCGTCGACCCAAAGCGGGCAATTCCGCCAGATCTCGCCGTGGTCCTTGCGAACCGCGTCCTTATCGATCGAGAAAGGAAATAGAAAAAACGTGTGCAGGTGCGAGACGAGCGGAAGAGGTTCCGGCGGCGGCGACTGCGGAGTCTGCTGTGGCGCTGCGTCCTGATTCACTCGCTATTTGCCCCGTTCATTTCCCCATAAGTCGATGTGGAGGCGAGGCGTGTACCTGTAACCGGTATTCTTGCAAACCTCGGCAAGCCATTGCCCCCGCTCGAACAGCGTGCCAGGGTCAGTTCCCTCGCCCATCAACACGACACGATCGGCCGGCGCTTCGAGTTCCGAAACGATCTCGCGGACCTCGGCCAGATCATCCGGGTTCGCCACCACGAACTTCAACTGATAGTCATAGTTGTCCATCAGCTTCCGCAGGACCTCCGGCTGGTAGCGCAGGCTTTGATGCCGGACCACCCAGCGCCCGCCCTCGCGCCGGTGCGGAACCGAATTCGAAAGCTTTGGACTAATGCTCATCAGATGCGCTTTCACCGGGAGGAACACGGTGCCCGCGGTCTCGATCGTCACGACGAAGTCCATGGACGTCAGCCGCTCGGTGAGCGTCACCACGCCTTCCTGCAGCAATGGTTCGCCGCCCGTAATGACCACATGCTGCACTCCCTGGCGGCGGATGTGCGCCAGCAAGCCGCCCAGCATCCAGTCGGAGCCTTCGGGTTTCCAGGATGTGTACGGCGTGTCGCACCAAACGCAACGCAAGTTGCACCCGTTCAGGCGCACGAACACCGAAGGTACGCCGATGTAACGCCCTTCGCCCTGCAACGACGTGAAAATTTCCGAGACGTTCAGGGGGCGAGGCGAGGCGGCCATCGCGTCTGACATATTCAGAACCGCTGGCGCTTCTACCGTGGCTGCTGCTGGTGCTGCTGCCTTTTTGCGAGCGCCGGATCGCTTCGGTTCGCCTGTTGAAACCCTTTTTTTCTCAGTAGGCATGAGTCACACTCTCCGCAAGGATAACCGAATTCATCGGGGTCGTAACAGGAATGGGTCAGACCCATGTCCAGGCCGCAATTGTCCGCCAAATCAATGATTCCGGCCTTTGTCAACGAAATCAGTGGCGTGTGGATTTTCAGATGCATCGCCCCTTCGACCCCGGCCTTGGTCGCGAGCGTGGCCATGCGTTCGAACGCTTCGATGAACTCGGGTCGGCAGTCCGGATAACCCGAATAGTCGATCGCGTTGACGCCGATCACGATGTCCTGCGCGCCCAGCACTTCCGCCCACGCCAGCGCGTAGGACAGGAACACCGTGTTGCGCGCGGGTACGTACGTCGGCGGGATCGCAGCGCCCGGTTGTTCGACATTTTGACCCTTGGGAACCGCGATCGCGTCCGAAGTCAGAGCGCTTCCGCCAAACAAATCCAAATGGATCGGGACCACCAGGTGCCGTTCCACGCCCACCGACGCCGCGACGCGAGTGGCCGCATCCAACTCGATCTTGTGCCGTTGCCCGTAATCGAAGCTCAGCGCGTAACAGGCAAAGTCCTTCTCCTTGCGCGCCCAGGCGAGGCAGGTCGAAGAATCGAGTCCGCCGCTCAACAGCACGACAGCAGGCGTACGGCTCACTGCTGCGTCACCAGATCGAAAAACGCCTTCGCCGCATGGCTCAAGGCGCGGCGCGCGGGTGTCACCAGGCGGATCTCTCGATCGACGCTCAGTTCGCGAACCCGGATCTCGCGCAAAATTCCATCCTGGATGTCCTGGTCGACGCAGAACTTGGGCAGGAACGCCACGCCCTCGTTCCGCGCGACAAGCTTGCGGATGGCCTCGACGGTCGGCATCTCGACGTCCATATTCAGCGGCACTTTGCAACGCTGAAACTCGCGCAACACCAGCGTCCGGTATGGCGACATCACGTTGTGCGCGATGAACACTTCCGTACCCAGGTCGCCGATGGTCACTTCGCCCGCCTCGGCCAGGCGATGTTGCGGCGCGCAGACAAACGTCAGCCGGTCGCGGTAAATTACCGTGGAATTCAGACGGTTGTCGCTCGGTTCGTAACTGATCAGGCCCAGTTCCAGGTCGCCGTCTAAGATTTGCGACGGAATCTTGCTCGACAGCGAACGGCGAACCTGCACCTTCACCTTGGGATACCGCTTCCGGTACTCTTCGATGTGCCGCAGCAGGTACAGCGTGGTGGATTCGTTGGCCCCGACAATCAGGCGGCCGGCCGAATTGTCGCGCAACTCGGCGAGCGCGTTCGCCAGTTCCGATTCCAGATTTTCGAAGCGATGCGTGAAGTCCAGGACGATCTGGCCGGCGTCGGTCAGCATCAGTTCCTTGCCGGAACGGTCAATCAGCTTCTCGTTTAACTCGGATTCCAGCCGCTGGATCGCCAGCGAAACCGCCGGTTGCGTTCGCAGCAATTTCTCAGCCGCCCGGGAAAAGCTCTTCTCCGTTGCAACCATCTGGAAGACTTTCAGCGGATAGAGCTCCATATGGATAGTATAAATTTCTCAAATACTATCCGCAAGGTTTATAAACTACTTGATTTCAACTAGGATCATGTCGAACTTCGCGTCACCGACGTTCTTTCCGGCATGCTTGCCGGCACCGCTCGTCCAGCGAACCTCACCCGCGTCAAGCGACATCTCGGATTCCTTGCCGTCCACCGTCTTCACCTTGGCGTGCAACGGCGTCAGCAGCACTACAACGCGGCCTCGACCGGTGTGTTCGTGCCAGCGCTCCGATTGACCGGGCTCCAGCCAGGTACGCATCACGCGGACCTGCGGGTTCTCGAACAAAAGCTTGTTGTGCTTGGGATCGAGTTGGACCGGGTCCAGCTTCGGGTCGCGAACCGGTGCAGCACTCGGGGCAGGCTGCTTCAATTCGATCTCCACCACGCGAACATCGGTGCCGCCGACGTTGTGGCTGGTGTGGATCGGGCCGGTCGGGCTCCAGGCGGCGTCTTCCGCGTTCCACTTCCCTTCCTCCACCTTGCCGTCCTGATATCCGATGTCGATCTGCCCTTTGTCCAGATAGATCATCACGCGATTGGTGGCGTGGACGTGAGGCTTGGACTTCGCGCCCGCTTTGCTCACCACCTTCAGGATGCGAACCACGTCGTTGTCGACGATCACCGGACTATCAGCGGCCAATAGCGCCGAAGCAGCAGCCAGAACCAAAGCCGTCATAGGTCAGTGCACTCCCTTCTGCCGTAACGCCGCAACGTCCGCGTCGCTGTACCCGAGTTCCCGCAGGATCTCGCTATTGTGCTGGCCGATCTCAGGCGCCAGCGTCGCGGGACGCTTCTCCATCCCTTCGACGTGCATCGGGCTATCGATCGTGCGGTAACCAGCCCCTTCCACGGGCTTGAACACACCGTTGATTTCCAATTGCGGATCGGCGGCAACCTCCGGAATCGACGGCACGATCCCGTACAGGACATCGTGTTGCGCGAACAACGCCTGCCACTCATGAAGTGGGCGCTGCTCCATCGCCTGGTCCAGCAGCGCGATCACCGCTCGATTGTTGTCGCGCCGCGCGTCGGTGGAACCAAGCAATGGATCGTCGATCCATTCCGGATGCGCCAGCGCGACACACAGCTTGCGCCAATCGCGGTCGGCGTCGAGCAGGCAGAACAGCACCCGCTTGCCGTCAGCGGTCCGGTAATGATTGACCAGCGGATTCAACTGCGCGTCGCGACGTTGGTGCGCGGGCCACACCGCGTCGCCGCAAAGGGCCGCCTGCGTCAAACTCGCGTTGGACCAGACCCCGTTGTGCACCAACGTCGTCCACACCTTGCCGCCTTTGCCGGTGTGCATGCGGCGGTACAAGGCAAGCAGGATCGCCGAAAACAGCGACACCGACGTGGGATGGTCGCCAAAGCCGCACGGCGAACAAGCGGGATCGGCATCTTCGTTATGCAAGTAGCCCATCAGGCCGGACCTGGCCCAGTACGCCGTCATGTCGTAACCAGCCTTTTCCGCCTCGTCGCCTTTGTCGCCGTACCCGGTCACCATCGCGTAAATGAGGCGGTCGTTGAGCGGCGACAGATCCTCGTACCGCAGCCGGAACTTGGCCTGCATCTGCGGCTGATAGTTGGTTACCAGCACGTCGGTATTGGAGATCAGCTTGCGAAAAATCTCCTGCCCTTCGGGCGACCCGAGGTTCAACGTCAGCGACCGTTTGTTCCGGTTGTCCACCTGAAACGAATAGTTGTGCGCGGACTTTGGCATAGTCGGCGTGTAGGCGAGGCCGCGGAACGGGTCGCCCGCCGGGGGCCGTTCGATCTTGATGACTTCGGCTCCAAAATCGGCGAGCATGGCCGCCGCGCAAGGCGCCGCAATGTAGGTGGCCGCGTCGATCACGCGCAGCCCTGCGAGAGGTAAATTTGCGTCCAGAATAGAAGAAGTATACACGGAGGCTGATTTCTCATGCCCTTATGCTGCATCGTTCCCCCGCACATGTTGGAACGTCTGGCGCAGAGCGATTCCAAATCGCGCCGCCAGAAGGCGCTGAATACGCTGTTCAACACGTACCGCCTGTCTGGCGAACGTACCATCCGTGCTCTTACCTTCGCCTCCACGTCGCCGGATACGGGCCGCCGCAGCGTCTACGACTGCCGCCATGGCGTCACGCTGTCCCGCGCGATTCTCACGCGAACCGAAGACGGGCCGCAGTCCACCGACGAGTCCGTAAACCGCGCTTTTGACGGCCTGGGCGCGACGCGCGACTTTTACCGCCAGGTGCTCAACCGGAATTCGATCGACGGCAATGGCCTCCGCCTGAACGCGTACGTCCACTATGACCGGGACTTCCAGAATGCCTACTGGGACGGCGAGCAAATGGTGTTCGGCGATGGCGACGGCGAAATTTTCGTGGACTTCACCAAGTCGCTCGACGTCATCGGCCACGAACTCACCCATGGCGTGACGGAGTTCACCGCGAACCTGACGTATCACAATCAGCCCGGCGCGCTGAACGAGTCGATGTCCGACGTCTTCGGCGTACTGGTCAAGCAGTGGGCCAATCAGCAAACCGCGGAACAGGCGGATTGGCTGATCGGCGCGGACATTCTGACGCCCGGCATCGCCGGCGACGCTTTACGGTCGATGAAGGCTCCCGGAACGGCCTACGACAACGAAGCTCTGGGTCGCGACCCGCAGCCAGGGCACATGAGCGGCTATGTGCAACTGCCCGACACGTCGCGTGGCGACTGGGGCGGCGTCCACATCAATTCCGGCATCCCAAACCACGCGTTTTATCTGCTGGCAACCTCGCTAGGAGGCCCCGCGTGGGAGGCGCCCGGCCACATCTGGTACGAGTCCTTGAAGGCGTCGTCCGCCGATACGAACTTCCAGCAGTTCGCCGACACGACGTACGCCAAAGCGGGGCTACTGTACGGCGCATCGAGCAAACAGCAAAAGCTCGTTTCGGACGCTTGGGATGGCGTGGGAATCAAGGTCGCTGGCGTGAATACGACGGCCGTGGAAACCGAGAACACGCTGCGGGAGTTGGTAAAGCAGGTGAGTCAGCTAACGGCCGACATCGCGAGTTTGAAGGCCGCTGGCAAAGGATGATGAAAGCAACGCTCGCGACCTGGGGAGGCCTCGCGCCGCTGCTGGCGACGCCCGCCGTTCACGTGGACGACGCGGATCTATCGAAAGAGGACGCCGCCACGTTTCGAAGCCTCGCGACCCAGGTGAAGGATCAACCCGCGAGGCCGGCGAATCCACGCGCACGTGACGCTCGAAGCTACGAAGTAACCTTCGAGACGCCGGACGGCGCGAGCACGACCGTCGAACAAACAGACGCGACGATGACGCCGGAGTTTGCAGACTTGCTGCAATTTCTCCGGCGTCACCACCGCCGCGCTTGATTACTTTTTACCGGTCGGGATGGCGTCGCCCAGGTTCATGGACCCGCCGCCTTCGCTGACGTAGTTGCGATTCCAGGTCGGCGTT